>USJJ01000022.1 GCA_900554995.1 uncultured Ruminococcus sp.
ACCCTGTGCCGCAGCCTCTTCATAGCCTGAAGAGCCGTTAAACTGACCTGCGCCGAAAAGACCGTCGAAGTCAAGAAATTCAAGACTTGCCTTTAGTGCGAGCGGATCAACGCAGTCATATTCAATCGCATATGCGGTTCTCATAAGCTCAGCGTGCTCAAGACCCGGAATTGTCCTGATAAATTTAAGCTGAACATCCTCGGGTAATGACGATGAGAGACCCTGAAGATACATTTCCTCGGTATGCTCTCCGCAAGGCTCAATAAATATCTGATGACGGTCTTTTTCTGCAAACCTGACTATTTTATCCTCAATACTGGGGCAATAACGAGGTCCTTTACCGTCAATTTTGCCGCTGTAAAGAGGAGAACGGTGCAAATTCTTTAAAATAACATCTTTTGTTTTAAGATTAGTGTATGTTACATAGCAGGGGAGCTTATTTTTTATATCTGATTTATTGTCAAAGGAAAACGGGACTATACGCTCGTCGCCGTTCTGAATTTCAAGAGAGTCACAGTCGACCGTTTTTCTGTTAACACGTGAGGGAGTTCCGGTTTTAAATCTTCTTGTCGGTATACCGATTTTTTTAAGAGCCTCGCCGAGTTTTTTTGCCGGGAACATACCATCCGGACCGCTCTCGTATGAAACATCGCCCACATAGACCTTGCCGCTGAGGAATGTTCCTGTTGCAAGAATAACGCAGTCCGCAGTGTAAACCGCCTCAAGGTGGGTTTTTAACTGCCATTTTCCGTTATCAAGTTTCTTAATATCGACAATTTCGCCCTGACGAAGATCAAGATTATCCTGCATTTCAAGAGTGTGCTTCATATAATCGGAGTAGAGTCTGCGGTCAATCTGAGCTCGGAGACTGTGCACGGCGGGTCCTTTACCGAGGTTGAGAATACGGCTTTGCAGTGTATTAGCGTCAGCCGCTTTACCCATTTCACCGCCGAGAGCATCAATTTCACGCACAAGATGACCTTTTGATGTGCCGCCTATTGACGGATTACACGCCATATTACCGACCCAGTCAAGGTTTATAGTAAAAACGCAGGTCTGACAGCCGAGGCGTGCCGAGGCAAGCCCCGCCTCAATTCCCGCGTGGCCTGCACCGATAACTATTACCTGATAATCCTTTGCAAAATATTCCATACAACTTCTCTTTTCGTTTATTTTCCTACACAGAACTGTTTGAATACCTCGTCAACAACAGCTTCGCTTGCTTTCTGTCCCGTCAATTCCAACAGTGCGGCAATTGCATCATCAATGCAAACGCCAATTGCGTCGGGTGTCAGTCCTATATTCAGGGCATTTTCGGCATCCGAAAGAGCATTTTCAGCCTTTTGACAGCAAATACGCTGACGTTCATTGATTAAAATTGCCGACGTTGTGTCAAAATTCTTTGTTCCGAGCAAATTCGATACTCTTTCGCACAGCAGATTGTAGCCGTCTCCGTTTTTTGCGGAGATATAAATCGGTTCACCGAGATGATTTATAATATAATCAACATCAAGAATCTGATCGAGATCGGTTTTATTTATAATAGGAATAACATTTTTATTTTTACACTCATCAATAAGCTCCACGTCTTCGTCCGAAAGCATTTTTGATGAATCAAAAACGGCAAAAACAATTGCTGCACGCTCAAGTTTTTTTCGACTGCGCTCAACGCCGAGCTTTTCAACAAGATCCCCGGTTTCCCTCATTCCTGCGGTATCTGAAATTCTGAGCAGACAGCCGTCTAGATCAATTGTTTCCTCGACAACATCCCTCGTTGTGCCTTCAATTTCTGTTACAATTGAGCGATCATAGCCTGTTAAGAGATTCATCAGAGTTGATTTGCCGACATTCGGTTTGCCGACGATTGCGGCTTCAACGCCGCTTGTAACCGCAATTCCGCTGTCAAAGCTCGAAAGCAAATTTCTTATTTCTAAATTAGCATTAACAATTGTATTTCTCAACTCGTTTTCACCGAGTTCTTCAATTTCATCGTCAGGATAATCGACCCAAGCGGCAATATGAGCGGCAACCGAGAGCAAAGATGAAGTGATTCTCTCAATTTTTTTGCTGAGTTTGCCCTCAAGCTGATTGAAAGCTGCGTTTGCCCCCTGTTCACCCTGAGCAGAAATCAGGGTCATAACGCTTTCCGCCTCGGAAAGATCAAGTTTGCCGTTGAGAAACGCTCTTTTGGTAAACTCACCGGGTGCGGCGGCTTGCGCTCCGTTTTGCAGAGCGAGACGAAGTATTTTTTTCATCAAAAAGACACCGCCGTGGCAGTTGATTTCAACGACATCCTCGCCGGTATAGCTGTGCGGAGCACGAAAAACAAGGCAAACAGCCTCGTCGACCGCGTTTTCTCTGTCAAAAATTTTTCCGAAATGTGCTCTGTATCCCTTTGAATCAGCTAATTTTTTACCTGAAACCGAGACAAAGATTTTATCCGCAATTTCAGTTGCAGATTTTCCCGATATTCTTATAATTCCAACGCCGCCGGTACCCAGCGGAGTGGATATGGCGGCGATAGTCGATAAACCAGTCATTAATTGACCATTCCTTTATAGTTTGAGATTAACGTTGAAGCCCTCGAGCCTCATTGCAATACGTTTAAATGCTTCCTTTGCTTTCGATGAATCAAGAGTTGTCATACCCACAACGGAGCAATATGAAATTTTCTTATCCTCGGGAACAACTCCTATAAGCTGTAAAACCGTGGCGTCAATAACCTCATCAATATTGAGATAATGACCCTGTGAAGTCAGCTTTTTGTTAAATCGGTTAATAATAAGCCGAATATCAGTAACTCCAAGCTCGCTGAGCTTTTCGCCTGCAAATGCACCAACACGAACGCAAACTTCGTCTGCGGTTGAGACGATAATTCCCTCATCGGCACAGGCTGCGGCAAGTAAAAATCCACCGCTTACTCCGGCAGGAGCGTCCATAAGAATGTAGTCAAAAAGATCGTCATATTCCGCAATCATATCTCTGACGGAATCCCCGGTATAGTCGCAGTCAAAGCGTGTCGGAGCGGTCAGAAGTGACGGACCGACAGTTGATCGGATCGCCTGCATAGGCTCACATGAGCCCTTGACAACGTCGCCCCAATTGAAAATTCCCGTATCGTCCGAGGCAAGAATGAGATCAAGACAGCCCATTCCGATATCAAAATCAATTACAAGAACATTCTGTCCCATATTGCAAAGTTCAATTGCTATTCCTGCCGTCAGGGAGGACTTACCGACTCCGCCCTTGCCGGAAGCCAGTATAATTTTTCTTGCCATTCTGTTCACTTCCTGTCCGTTTTATCTTAAAAGATCCGAATATTCATTAGTGTTATTTTCTTCCTGTTCATCACTATTGCCGTCGACTGTGGTCATATTTTTATAATAGTAATTATAAACCGACGAGGCAATCGGAGCAAGGCTACCGCCAGAATATGCACCCTCAACAGCGACCGAAACGCAGATTTCGGGATCGTCGTACGGAGCAAACGTGATAAGAAAACCGTTTGTGTAAATCCCGGTTTTGCCGTTGATGTTTTTTTCAAGGGTTGATGTACCTGTCTTGCAGGCAACCGGTACAATAGCATCATCAAAGCTGCCCTCAAGAGTAACAGTCGCAACTCTGCGCATACCCTCTTTTATAATTTGAATATTTTTCTTTTTGAATCCCGTTTCGCACACAACCTCGGGCTTTTTTTCTTCAATTACGGTTGAATTATCAGAGGAATAAATCGCTTTAACTATATGTGCGCTGTAACGTGTGCCGCCGTTTGCAATTGTTGAAACATAATTGCAAAGCTGGAGCGGGGTAAAGAGGTTACCTGCCTGTCCGATTGCCGACTGAAGCGAAAAACCTGTTTCCCATCTCTGTCCGATTGAGGCACGGTAGCTCGGAGAATCAAGCACACCTGTATTCTCTTCAAGTTCAATACCCGTCGGTTGACCCAGACCGAGCATCTCACGGTACATATTCATCTTTTCAATTCCGAGAAGCTCTCCGCCGAAGTGATAAAAATAGATGTTACAGGAATCCTGAATGGCGGTTCGTATATCAATTGTTGTGGTCTCAGGGTTGTTGTTACAAACAAGGCCGTATTTATATGTTCCGGTACATTCAATTGTTGAGTTTTCGTTCGCAACGCCTTCTTCAAGGATGCCGATTGCCGTTGAAACCTTTGCGGTTGATCCGGGGGCATATGTGCTGAGAAGCGCACGGTTATAAAGCGGAGAATTGGCGTCCTTTGCGAGCTTTGAATAGTCCTTATAGTAGGTTTTGAGATCGTAGGACGGATAGGTTGCACAGGCAAGGATCTCGCCTGTTTTACAGTTCATTACAACAGCCGCGCCACCACCCTTGTTAACGCTGTCAAGAGAATTAATCTTTGCAGCAAGCGCATCCTGAGTGACCTTTTGAAGACCTGCATCGAGAGTAAGAAATACGTTTTCACCGTTTTCAAGTCCCTCAGTCACAGTTGTTTGCTTTCCGTCAAGGGAGGTTGTAACGATTTTCTTTCCGTTATTGCCCTTGAGCTGTTTTTCATAGAGCTGTTCAATGCCCGTCTTACCGACAATATCGTCCATATCGTAGCCATCATTCTTGAGCTGAGCATATTCCTCGGCGCTGATAACTCCGGTAACGCCTATAATGTGCGGTGCAAGAGTTCCGTCGGTGTACTCACGGTAGTTTACAACCTGTACGTCAACACCCTTATAAAAGCTGCTGTTTTCTTTAATTACCGAGGCAACGAGATCACTGACGTCGGTTGCAAATGTATAGGGATTTGCCGAGTTGAAATTATTGATTTTCATCTCATAGCACACGGAAGCGATTTTTCTTGCGTCCGCTTTTGAATAGCTTTCAAGCTTATATCTTTCAATAAGCTCACGCATACAGTCGTCCGCTGTTGCGTATTTGTTGAGACGGAGAATATCACGGGATTTCATCGTTTTGATATCCTTGTCTCTGTCAGCGGTGAATTGATAATTGCCGTTTGAATCAATGACAATCGGCATATCGTCGTTCCATTTAACATTATTTTTTTCAAAGAGATCAATCAAGGATTTGATGAGCTTGTTACGCTCCTCCTGCTTTGAATATTCCGGAAATTCCGCGGCATTGAAAACAACGTCGTTACCCTGTCTGTTGCCGACAATAACATTACCGTTGCGGTCAAAAATCTGACCTCTTGTCGCCTTGACCTCGGTTGATTCAACGGAAGCTGTGTTGGAGGAAATCTCTTTTTTTGCATTAATAAGCTGATTTTTTGCAAGTGTAAAAACAAAGACGGCAATCAGGCAGAAAAATATCACAATCATTGCAATGAATCTTCCTTTTTTTTCTTCACGTGCAAGCCTCAATGTTTTCACTCCTTTGCTTTATAATTATTTAAAAATTACAAATATAAAATAAGAAAAATCAATTAAATTTTTTCACAATCACACGGACGATTAAATAAAAAATCGGAGTGAAAATTGTCGTATAAATTGCGGACAAAAAATAATATTTAAGATAGAAAACAAACGTAATATTTATACCGTCAAAAATGAAAAAGAAAAGACAGTAAAGAGAATTGAGAATCAATGAAAATGCGAGAGTGAAAATCATCGCAGTTACAAGATTGTTTCGCATCAGATAGGTTATCAACATTCCCGTTGTGAATCCGATAAGCGTGAGCATAACCGAATAGAAACAAACGCTGTCGGGGCTGACGGTTTCAAGCATCATCCCGGCTGCAAGACCGTAAAAAAGTCCGCTGAACTCACGTTCAAACATTGCGACACAAACCGTTACAGGGATCAACAGACAGGCGTGTATACCGAACGGTGCGGGAAAAAATCCTCCCGTTGTTTGAATAATAAACGTTATGAGCACTATTACGGCAAGAAGGATTCGCCTTTTTATACTATCTTTTTTGCTCAGCTCTTCAATGTAATTCATATCAGTCACCCGTAATGGTTATAACGCCCTGACCCTCAAACTCGGTGATTATGAAAACCTCGGAAAGCTCTTCAATATTGACCGCCGATCTGACAGTCGCAAAGGAAGTGCCGTCCTCCTTTGAGTTTTCAATCTTAACAACCGTTCCGACAATGAGATCCTTGGGATAAATTCCGCCGTTGCCCGTTGTGCAGATAATTCCGCTCGGTGAAACGGATGAATCGGATTTGAGACCCGGCAGCTTGCAGTAAACTCTGTCATCGGTCTCTCCCATACCCATAACATAGCCGATTTCGCCTGTATAGGTTTCATAAACGCTGACATTTGTTTTCGGGTTTGAAATTGTATAAACGGTGCAGGAGGTCGGGCTGACGCTTGCAACAACACCGACCAAATTTTTGCCGTAGATAACGGGATCGTTTATTTTTATTCCGCTAGTCGTTCCCTTATTGAGAGTGAATGATGCAAACGGATTTTCAAAATCGTTTGAGATTATCTTTGCATTTTCAAATTTAAAATCGGGATTTTCTTCCTTAACTCCGAGAAAATCTTCATAGGTTTTGAGCTTCTTTTTTAGATTATTGTAGTCAATAATCTCGTTCTGATATTCGCCGATCTGCTCCTTAAGTTTGCGGTTTTCCTCAGCAAGCTTTGACGACGATTTAAAGCTGTCGTTGAAGTTTGAAAATTTATAACTGAGATATGAAGAAAAGTGCTGAAGAGGATGAAGTACGGTGCTCGTTGCCGATGAAAGCGGCGTGGAATTGTTATGTGTATATGCGGCGATAACTGCGCCGAGCGAAAGTGCGACAATCACGCATATAAGCGCCTTAAAAGCACGGTTTCTGAATATTTTTTTCATTCCTCTTCACCTCCTTGGTATGTAAAAGTTTTTATCAGCGGCGTTTTTCAAGGCAGATGCCTGTTCCCTCAACAACGCAGTCAAGCGGATTGTCCGCAACTCTGACGGGAATCTTGACCTCCTGCTCAATGAGCTTGTCAAGACCTCTGAGGAGTGCTCCGCCGCCGGTGAGGGTGATTCCGTTGTCGATAATGTCAGCGGCAAGCTCGGGCGGTGTGTTTTCAAGGGTAATTTTGATAGCGTCAATAATCTGATAAATCGCTTCCTTGAGGGCGTCACGAATTTCCGCAGCAGTTACCTCAACATCTTTCGGAAGTCCGTCGATGAGGTTTCTTCCCTTAACGTTGATTGCGCCCTCTCCTTCGTATTCAAATGCGGAACCGATCTGAATTTTTATATCCTCTGCGGTTCTTTCACCGATGAGAAGATTATATTTCTTTCTGACATAGTTGATTATCGCCTCGTCATAGCTGTCACCTGCGCCTTTGACAGAGCGTGAAGTAACAATATCGCTGAGTGCAACTACGGCAACCTCAGCGGTACCGCCGCCGATATCGACAATCATCGAACCCTCGGGCTTTTCAACGTCGATTCCTGCACCGATTGCAGCGGCTCTTCAATGAGGCTTACATATCTTGCGCCTGCTGATTTTGCGGCGTCGTTTACAGCTCTGCGTTCAACCTCGGTAACACCGGACGGAACACAGATCATAACTCGGGTTTTACTGAGCGGAGATGCAGTGATCGCCTTGCGGATAAATTTTTTAAGCATCTCTGCGGTTGCGTCAAAGTCGGCAATAACACCGTCACGAAGAGGGCGGAGAGCGACGATTGAACCCGGCGTTCTGCCGATCATATCCTTTGCCTCTGAACCGACCGCAACAACCTTAACCGGAGTAAATCTCTGATCGACCGCAACGACCGACGGCTCACGGATTATAATTCCCTTGCCTTTTACAAAAACGAGAGTATTTGAAGTTCCGAGATCAATTCCGATATCCTGTGAAAATAACATAATAATTTCTCCCTTACTGATTATTTGCTGTCGTGGTGTTTTCACTGAGCTTTGTGAAACGCTCCGTCGGATGCGTGCTTACGTTGTCCGTCGGAAGCTCCTTGATCGTTGTGCACGAATTGATCAGCTCAATTACCGAATCCTTGTCGTAGCATTTATCATAGACGGAAACCGTGATCTCGATCATCGGCTCGCCGTCGTCAATGCAGAAATAATAAACGTCCGTGTTCTCGGAGGCAACTTTGTAGGTTATGGTCTTGGCATTTTTGCCGAGAAGAGATGTTTCACCCTCTGTGATGTCAGATATCTCGTCGCCGATTGTGTTCAGCTTCACGATGTTGGCGAGATAGCTGTTATACGTCTCCTGCAAGGTCTTATTCATACTGTAAGTGAACTCCATCTGGCAGGCGGAAACTCCCGACTTTGTACATTTGCCCGTATGACGGAGCCTTACATACGATACCTCCCGAGAAACCGACCAGTTGCTCGGCACATCAATGCTGACGACCGCATTTTCAATCTTTGAGTTCCTCTTATTGGTGATTTTGTCGGGAAATTCATATGGCTCGGTGACCTTATTTCCGTCATTATCGGTTTTTTCGATGATGAGACGACCCCATTTGTCCTGCATGGTCTTGCCGTCCTTATCCGTGGCAAGGGTGTAAGAAACGCCGTCCTTGTCAACAATCGAATTGTTCTTTCCGCAGGCGGTCATCGCAACGGAAAAAACAAGTAAAAATGCAGAAATTATAATAAGAGATTTTTTCAAACAAATCGCCTACTTTACAATTTTATTCAATATAAAAGTATATCATTTCATATGTCAAAAGTCAATCTAAATAATACAAATTACAGTTGACAATTACAGCTTATTTTGATAGAATAATTAGGCAGTAAGTCTCCGTAGCTCAGCAGGATAGAGCGTTCGCCTCCTAAGCGAAAGGCCGTGGGTTCGAATCCCGCCGGGGACGCCAGAAAAAGCACTTGCGAAAGCAAGTGCTTTTTCTAATGAAATCCGACTGCGGAAAATGATAAAGAAAAATCTTTATTTATCAATATTTATCGATAAACTGTCTTCTATTGATTTGAGATCAAGAGGAGTCTTGAAAAGGTGGTGCAAATAAATATAGATTTAATGACAATATCATACAAATTGCGGTGCGTGCCCTGCTTGTCGCTGATTCTCGCACTGCCCTGTTCCAAAAGCTATAAAAATTACATTTTGATTGAAACGTAAAAACTGAGTTGACAAATTGCATAAAATGTTACATAATAGAGAAAATAATATGTATAATTTGGGAGGCTGACGAGGTGGCAAAAAAGATAATTGCCGTGGCATTGAGCGTTGTGCTTATGGTTCAGATTTTCGTAATCGGAGCGACGGCAAAAGGCAAGAAATACATAATCACAAACCCGTATGACGCGGTTGATTGGGACGAATGGGGCAGCTATAAATTTCAGCCGCACTGTCAGACAAATGCAAGTGACGGTTATCTGACGATAAAAGAGTTTGTTCAGATGCACTATGACCTCAACTATGATGTTGTTGCGCTGACGGATCACGGCACGATCAACAGGGGATGGAATAAGGTGCCCGATCTCGTTCCGCTCGTCCGTCTGGTTAAATATGAGCGCACCCATATGGCTCCGATAGATCCGCTCAGCGATGAGGAATATGATTCATATCTCAGTGGTACTGCGGCTTCAACGGAAAGAACGCACAAGAACGGAATGCTGGACGTTCCGCAGGGCATTGAGCTCAATATGGCAACTCCGAAAGCCGACTGTCACCTTACGGGTTATTTCTCCGACTACGGTCAGGGTCTTGCAGGTGTTTACGGCGATTATGAAACTCCGTCAAAGGGCGTAAGAGAGGCGGGCGGTATCTCGATGCTTTCCCACATCGGCGAGTATGTATATACCGATAAAGACAGCGCAGACCACGTCGGTCAAAAGGTTGACGATTACTATGCAAACAAATTTGCACGTCTTTTCCTTGACAATGCAGGCTCAAGCGTAGGTATGGGTATAAACAGCGCAACCGATGCACACACCCGCTGTGACCGAATCCTCTATGATCAGATTCTTCAAAAGACGATCCCAAACGGTGTTGTTCCGTGGGGCTTCTGTTTCTCCGATTCGCACGATGTAAGGTCGCTCAATGACGCTTATACTATGCTTATGATGAAGGACTTTGATATGGCAAATGTCCGTGCAAGTATGGAAAACGGCTGGAGCTTTGCTGTTTCGCACTATTCAAACGGCGTTGAGCTCAACGGTATGGAGGAAATGCCGGGTTTTGATGAGGATAAGGTTTACGATAAAAAGCTCTATCTGCTCGACAACACACCGATGGTAACCCGAATTGACGTTGATCAGGATAAGGGTACAATCAGGATTGAGGGCACAAACTTCGACCGCATCACGTGGGTATCAAACGGCAATGTTATCAAGCGTGAGGAAAATATTACAAACGGCACTGTAACGCTTAATCTCTACGGCGATGAGCTCCTCAATGATCCGTATCTTTATATAAGATTTTATATTACGGGCGAGAACGGAATCTGCTACGCTCAGCCGTTTGTTCTCAGTGTTGAGGGTGAGGAGTTTACTCCCGTAGAGGTTCCCGAAACGCACGATATTTCAACATTCCTCAGAGGACTTGCATCCGTAACGGATTGGCTCTTCTTCCGCTTCAATCCGATTATATGGCTCTTCAAATATGTTGCGCTTGGATATAATGTATTTGACAGATTCTTCCATCCGTATTAAAACTAAACATTAACAAAAGCTCCGATCGGAAAAATCGGAGCTTTCATTTATATAGGGGGGAAGAAAAGAGAAGGAAAAGCTTATTTAACCGCATCAAAGCCCTGCTGAAGGTCGGCGATGATATCGTCAATATGCTCTGTGCCGATCGAGAGACGAACGGTGTTCGGCTTAATTCCGCAGGAGAGAAGCTCCTTTTCGGAGAGCTGTGAATGGGTTGTCGATGCCGGATGAATAACGAGCGATTTAACGTCCGCAACGTTTGCAAGAAGAGAGAACAGCTTGAGGCTCTCTGTAAATTTCTTCGCAGTCTCGGCGTCGCCCTTTATCTCAAAGGTGAAGATTGAAGCTGCACCTTTCTTGAAATACTTGTCATAGAGCTCTTTTTGTTTGCCGGTTGCAAGTGATGGATGGTTAACTCTTTCGACCTGAGGATGGTTCTTGAGGAAGTTAACAACTTTGAGCGCATTCTCAACGTGACGCTCAACTCTTAATGAAAGTGTCTCAAGTCCCTGAATGAAAATCCATGAATGGATTGGTGAAATTGTAGCACCTGTATCGCGAAGGATAATGGCACGAATTCTTGTAATAAATGCTGCTGGGCCTGCTGCATCAACAAAGCTGATTCCGTGATAGCTTTCGTTAGGCTCTGTAAACTGTGGGAATTTGCCTGATGCTTTCCAGTCAAACTTACCTCCATCAACAATTACACCACCGATTGTTGTACCATGTCCGCCGATAAACTTAGTTGCTG
>USJJ01000023.1 GCA_900554995.1 uncultured Ruminococcus sp.
ACATAGATCGGATCGTTAACATCGCAGAATCCGAGATAAGGCGCACTCAAAAGACTCGGTACGTTTGCGTCATCTGCAAGAATATGATTGCCGAAGCCATCTGTCTCGCAGGCAAAGATTCTACCGTATTTCGGATGAATAACAGTGCCGTAGGTTTTGATTCCGTATTCGATCTCGTCACGAAGATTTCTCACTCTTGCAAGAAATTCACCGTCGTCAATATTCATCTCGGTGAAAATATCTGAGCACAACAACAGCGAACATATTTGATGCAATAAGATATCCGAATGTACAGCTGTCGTCGCTCGGTCTGAATCCGCTCCATGTCATTCCCGTAAAGTTTACGGGATAGCCCTTGCCGCCGTTATGTAGAGTATCAATCCAGCGGCAGCCGAAGCGCTGAAAAGTATAAGGTGATTTTTCAAAATGGTGCTGCTCGGTTATCCAGAGATCGACGACTGTTTTTGCCGTGGCAATAAAGTTTTCGTCAATTATCGACTTGTCGCCCGATTGCTTATAGTAAAGATAAGCCAACCTGAACGGATAGCAGAGCGAATCAATCTCATACTTGCGCTCCCAGACCCACGGATCATTCAGCGGAAGATCGTCGGTGTGGCCGTGTCCGTTTTTCTCAATATTAAATGCATTTGCATACGGATCAATTCTTATGTACTCGAGCTGACGGACAATCAATCCACGAATTATCGAACGAATTTCGGGATCATCCTTAGTCAGAGGAAGATAGTGCGTGACCTGCGCCGTCGAATCTCTGAGCCACATTGCAGGGATGTCGCCCGTATAAAGAAATGTTGAGCCATCCGGAAGAATCTCCGCCGTTGTCTCCAGGGTATTCGGATAGCAATTGCGGTAGAGCTTTTTGAGTTTCGGATATTTTTTAAGTTTTTCGGCAACCTCTTCAATATGTGACTTAACCGATTCCGGAATATTTTTCATTGATATGCTCCTTTTTCAAAACTGTGTATAAACTTCGGAATATTTTTCAAGCAATTCCTTTGCAACCTCAACGGTGTCCTCTTCCTCAATTCCGTTCTTGTTCGGAATATAGTTCTCAAGGAAATTATTTTCAAAAAGTGCAAGACGCTTTGCCTGATACGAACCGTTGTATTCGTTTCTGTCAAGAGGTTGTTTTTTTGAATTATCTTTCAGCTTTTTCGGGTTGTCGAAGTAAGCGGCAAGCGAGCGGTAATACATATGCCATCTCGCCTCGTAATAATCCTTAACAAGTCCGCCCCACTCATTCCAGACCGTATCGTAAAGAATCGAATGATCGAACGGACCCCAGATTGTATGGAGCAAGAGGAAATTTATTTGCAAAGATTCTTTTTCGTCTTTACTGCTGCCGAGCTCCTGAGCCTCAACATATTTGGTGCAAAAATTCGTCTCCGATCTTGTTCTCAAAAGTCGGTCAATATCCTCGCAGATTTCGAGAAAAAGATTGCTTGCCTGCTCAAAATTTCTGACATTTTTTTCTTTGAAAAATTCAGTCGCTTTTATATAGATCGGATAGGCAAGATCCGAAAGAAATTGACGGACAATCGACTGAAGATCCGCACGCATTGCATCGACCTTTTTGGTATCGGAATCAACAATTTTTTTCGCAATATCATAGAGCTTATGAAAATCATAGCTTCTTTCGACCGTATCAAACGGCGCCGTATGCTTTACGTTTGTGCACGGGCGTGCGCAGATTATCGAACCGCAGCATTCGTCGCTGTCGCAAAGATCGACGAGATCGGTTATATACTGAGAGAAGACGTCTGTCTTGTATCTCTTTTTGCAGAAATCTTTTATAAATTCGTCACGATCAAATTTTCCGTCCGCAGTGATTGATTTGAGAGCCGCTGCGCAGTAAACGGGGTTGATGTCAAACGTGTCAAACGAGAGTGCACTGCCAAGCTCGGAATCGGCAAACGGATCGTCGCAAATCTTTTGAACATTTCCGTAGATTCCCGTTCTTCCGTAACGGTTGCCGCTGAGCTCCGTGACAAATTTTCTTCCGCTGAGTATATCGGAATTTTTGCTCATGTCGCAGTTGTCGAGAAAAATATATCTTTCGCCCGAACAGTTTTTGAAAAAATCGGAATTGATCGAGCTCGTGTGCATATAGCAAACGGCATCCTCGTCAAATTCGCCGATCATTTCTTCAAGCGCCTTTCCGAGATCGGCAAGATGAGAATTGTAGCCCTTCTTGTCCGATTCGTATATCGCCTCAAACATATAGCTGTGAGTTTCGCCGAGTGCCTCACGCTGAATCGTCAGGAATTTTTTATTAAAAACAGAGAAGAAGGCATTCTTCGGTCTGATGAAAAAAATCGGAGGAAAATTGTACCACATCGGTGCCTTAAAGATATCCATCTTGATATATTTCTTTCTCAGACTGAACGGCACACTCGGAATTGCGGCCGGAAAGATCGGCTCAATTCCGAGACTTCTCTCACGGTCGCTTATAAGTTTGCCGACGGTGATTTTTCTTTCAAGATATTCCTTGCTGTTGACCGAATTTGTTCCGGCGATGTTGCCCGTCAGCTGATTGATCAGGAAGGCGGGACCGGATGAAAATTCAAGGCAAAAATTTTCCGGCATTCCGATTTCCGTCAGCGTTCTGAAGAGAACTCCGTCAAATCCGACCGGCTGAAAGGCTCTGTTGATTCCGTGCATCGCCATAAAATCTATTTCCTTTTCCCAGCGATCGAATCCACGGAAATTTCCGCTGAGAGAGAAGCTCTCATAGCTTGTCATTGCCCTGATCTTTTTCTTAACGGTTCGTGTAATTTTTTCTTCCGGCAGTGGTGCGGATGAAATTGTTGAAATATCATAGTCGCCGTTCGTTATCACAACACCGTGGAATCTGCCAAGATAGTCATAGTAAGCCATCGCCCGGCTGAGCGGAGAGTTTCCCGCAAGAACAACCTTTTTATCCTCGGCATATATTTCATAGTGATCATATCCGTTGTCGTCGCCGATTGTTTTAAGAATGAACTGATCGGCAATCCTCGGAGTATTTCTTTTTATAAGATCAAGCATTACACCGTCTCCTTATTGATTATACAAGTAACATTATACTCTATAACTCCGACAAAATAAAGCAAATTTTTTATGAATTTATTTTTGAACAAAAAAAGAAGGACGGCCGAAACCGTCCTTCAATGATTCATATTAACTTATTTTGTAAGGAACGAATCAAGAACCTCGAGGATCGTAATGAAGAAGCTTACGAAGAGGTGACCCTGTGCCTTAGCCCAAGTTGTGAGTCTCTCCTTCCATGTCGGAACATACGGAGTATGATAGAAGCAAGCTGTATCATAAACGATATCGTCATCGGGTGTGCCCGGAGTCTCGATTACCGAGAATGTGCCGTCTGCAAGAATAAAGCCTGCCGACTGACCGATTTCGGGATACTTCTCACCGAGTGTATAGTTCAAGTCATATGTACCGTCAAAGTAGAGCTGACCGAAATCAACGCCGTACTCCTTCGGGAGCTTCTCGTTTACAACGATGTCGATGTAAGCGATGATGATGCCCTCATCGGAAGTTGAAAGATACTCGTTGAAGTGAGCCTTATCAATGCCGAATGCCATATATCCGAGATCTGTCGGATCATATGAGCTCTCAACCTTTTCAAGAGAAACGCCATCGGCAAATCTGATATCCTTGAGTTCTGCATACTCTGTCTTCATATCGCCTGCAAGGTCGATACCTGCTGCACCGATGTAGAGCTTCTCGGCATCGGCGGGAACCTTTGAAAGGTAGTCCGCATAAAGTCTGACAGGAATTGAGTACTCCTTGGAAGCCTCAATGTAAGTGTTCTCGATTGAAAGAACGATCTTACCTGCCTCTTTACCGATGTTATTCGGCATATCAGACGGTGTCTCTTCGCCCTCAGCAAAAGCAATGATGCCGAAAGAGAACAACATGATAACCGAAAGAAGGATTGCTAAAAACTTTTTCATGTGGAATCTCTCCTTTTTAATTTGTCGCATTTTATGCGTTTTTGCAAAGAGCCCTGCGGACACTTCGCTTTTTATTAATAATAGCACGAAAAAGTTTTTTATAGTTCTATTTTAGAATCATAATTACTTTTTCATAAAATTTTTCTGATTATTTTTTTGTTTTAGTATAGTTTGTTTCGGCAATCACAATATATTGTATCAACCGCAAACTTCCTGCATAACTTCATTGACGACCTCGCCGGCAACCGAAAGTCCCGATCCGGATTTTTCAACAACGCAAACCACCGCATACGGCGCATCCTCACGCTGAGAGAATCCTACAAACCATGCGTGCGAGCCGCCCTCAACCTCGGCAGTTCCCGTCTTTCCGCACATCTTAAGTCCCGGGAAGGTGGAGTCGGAATAATAGTTCACTACATTTGAGCGCAGCAGCTTTTTCATCTGCTCGGCAATCTGCGGACTGACATTAACCGTCTTATTAACCTCGGTCTTGCCGATAACCGTTGTCTTGCCGTCGGGAGCGACCATATTCTGAACAAAATACGGCTTTGTCGCAACGCCGTTGTTTGCAATTGCACCCATCAGAGTCAGCATATGATACGGGTTAACCATCGTTGTGTACTGTCCTATGCCAGCCCAGCCGAGGTCGGTTTTTGTTGTTTTGCTTACATCAAATTTGCTTGCGGAGACGGAGATCTGATCCATATCCTCCTTGGTGTTGAATCCGAGCTCGCCCGCTGTTTTCATCAGCTTCGACTGACCGAGTTCAATAGCAATCTGCGCAAAAGCGGAGTTGCAGGAATGGTTGAGTGCCTCCTCAAAATCTACCGTGCCGTGCACGCCGTTACAGATTATTTTTCCGTCGCCGGTTGCATATTCGCCTGTGCACTCAAAGGTCTGCGAATAAATATCGGGAATGTTTTCGATCGCCGAAATTGCCGTAACAACCTTAAAAATCGAGCCCGGCGTATACAAACCCGAAATGAAACGGTTCAGATAAACGCCCTCGTATTTATCGGGATTATCGTCGATATCATCGGGCTTGTCCTGTGGATCATATGACGGGGTGGAAACCATACAAACCATTGCGCCCGTTTTATAGTTATAAACGGCGATTGTACCCTTTCTGCCGTCCATCGCCTCGTAAGCTGTTTTGCATATATCGGCGTCAAGAGTAAGGTTTATATCATTTCCACGGTTATATTTTTTCAGATTATAGACACCGTTAACAAAGTCGTATCCCGAGAGCTTTGAACTGTAAACATACTGCACTCCCGTTGCGATGAACGACGAATTGTCGCCGACGGCGTGGAGCATCGCTTTGCGGACGGTTCTGTCCTCATTATATATACGGACACCGTCCTCGCTGTAAACGAGCTTTGTTCCGTTGCGGTCATACACGGTACCTGCACTTGAAATCTCACCGTTTTTGTATATATGCTGATTCACAAGATTTGAGGTCCATTCGGATCCGTGGACATAAAAGCTATACATCATAAAGCCGAGACCGCCGAAAAAGGCAACAATAACAAAATAAAGGACGAAGGCTCTTCTTGTGGTATTTCTCATTTCTTAGCCCTCCCGTTCTTTGATATCGGAATATCCTTAGGTTTTTGCTGTGTGGACGTTCTCTTTTTGCTGATAGGGATATCCTTGCTCGGTGCGGAGGTTGTTTTCTTCCTGCTGACGGGTATATCCGCCGCCGAGCTTTTCACCTTAACAGGCTTGTTGACAACTGGCGGAATATATACCTGACGTTTTCCCCTCTTGCCGATCATAATATTCGGCGGATAGAGCGGATGGTCGGGAAGTATCGTTTTTGAGAGCTTCGGATAGGTTCTGATATCCGCCGACTTGATAAGAGCGAGCATACCCCACGAGGAAATGATACTCGAACCTCCTCGGCTGATGAACGGAAGCGTAACTCCCGTGAAAGGAAGAATATCCGTAACTCCGAAAATATTGAGGCTTGTCTGGAACAGAAGAAGTCCCGCAGCCGCACAGGCGGCAATTGCATAAAAAGCGGAACGGGTATTTCTTGCAACCTTGATTGCATAAAGCAAAATGAACGCGTAGGTAATAACTATCGTCAGAGCGACTATCATTCCCCACTCCTCGCATATCATTCCGAAAGCGAGATCGGTCTCGGCGAACACAACATTTCTGAGCTCTCCCTTGCCGATTCCGAGTCCGAACAATCCGCCACTTGCCGAGTAGATAAGCGTTCTCGTCTGCTGCATACCCTCGTCATTGATGAGTTCCCAGATGTGTCTGTACGCCTTGAAACGGGCGGCAACGTGCGGTTTGAAATAGACTATCATCAGTCCTCCGAGAATTGCACCGACTATGACAAGCGCAATTGTTCTCACATCGCCCGAGCGCATAAACGCAATCACAATGAACGTGAAGAAGAATATGAGCGCCGCACCGAAATCCTTCATCAGGAAAAGCGCACCGACGCAGCCGAACGAAAAGATAAGATATTTTGTAATGCTTCGTGCATTCTGGAGCTTGTCGAGTGACGCCGCACCGACGAAAATAAAGGCAATTTTGACAAATTCCGACGGCTGAACGGACAGTCCGCCGATTGTTATCCAGTTGAGCGCACCGTTAGTATATTTAGCGAGCGCAAGGTTGGCAACGAGCAAGCCGACCGCCGCAACCGCAACGGGCATTCTCAGCTTCATAACAATATCCGTCCGCCTCATTATCACAAGCAGCGCTATGAAAAATATCAGACCGAGCACAACCGCAACCGCCTGTTTGAGCGCATAGTCCTCATAGACCGTTGCAACATTCGTCAGACCTATGCCGGAGAACAGAAACCCGATTATTTCAAGCTCGAAATTATTCTGCCCGCAAAAAATTGAGGCAACGATAAAATATGCCCACTCAAGTATTATGTATCCCGCATAGATCACAAACAGCTTACTGCTGAATCCGTTCGCCGTTACAGCGACCGTACCCGTAAGCACCTGAAATATAGTAACGAGGATCAAAGCAAATCCCCAGTGAAATTTATTGTTCAGCTTTTCGCCGCTCACGTAATCCCCCCTTATGAATATTCTAATTCAATTTATTATAACCTATCCGACCAAAAATCTCAATACATTTGATATTTTTTTACATTTATGCTATAATTTCAATACAATTTATATGGGAAGTGATAGCGTGGATGAGAAAAAAATCAACAGGTTCGCTCAGCTCATAAACAATTCGCAAAGGACGGTTTTCTTCGGCGGAGCCGGCGTTTCGACCGAGAGCGGAGTCAAGGACTACCGCAGTGAGGACGGGCTTTACAACACCGTGCACGAATACGGCGTTTCGCCCGAGACGATTCTCAGCCACAGCTTTTTCGTCTCAAATCCCGAAACATTCTACGATTTCTATTATAAATATTTTTTGGAGATCGACGTCCTGCCGAACACGGCGCACAAGGTTCTTGCCGAGATGGAGAAAAAGGGCAAGCTCTCCTCGGTTATAACGCAGAACATTGACGGGCTTCATCAGAAAGCAGGCAGTAAAAATGTTCTTGAGTTGCACGGAACAACCGCCGTTCACTACTGTATGGAATGCGGCAAGCCGTATCCTCTCGATAAGCTGAAAGCGCTCAAGGGCAAGGTTCCTTACTGCGAAAAATGCGGCGGCCTTGTCCGTCCCGAGGTGGTGCTCTATGAGGAACCTCTCAACGAGAATACGGTCGAAAAGGCAATCGGAGAAATTTCAGCGGCGGAACTTCTGATTATCGGCGGAACCTCGCTTGCGGTTTATCCTGCGGCAATGTATATACGTTATTTCAGAGGATCACACATTGTTCTTATCAACAAGGGCAAAACCGACCTTGACTCGAATGCGGATCTCGTTTTCAGAGACAGTATCGGTCAGGTGCTCGGAGGTATAGAAAACAAGATATAAGGCGGTATTAATTTGTTCAGAGAAATGAGAAGGATCAAGCAGCAGCTTACACAGGAGGAATGTGAAAAAATTCTTGAGTGCGGAAGAACGGGCGTTCTCGCCGTTCTCTGCGACGACGGCTATCCCTACACCGTGCCGATCAACTATTACTACACGGACGGCAAAATCTATCTTCACTGTGCAAAGTCGGGCCACAAGCTCGACGCAATAAGGAGCAACCCTAAGGTTTCATTCTGCGTTGTTGAACGTGACGACATACTGCAGGAAAAATTCACAACCCTCTTCAAAAGCGCTGTCGCTTTCGGAAAAGCGGAAATTCTCACCGACAAGGAGGAGATGCGTTCGTCGGTCACTGCGCTTGCCGAAAAATACTGCCCCGACTTTCTTGACGAAGTCACCACAGAGGTTGAGCACGGATTCGACATGCTTTGTATGATAAAAATTAACATTGAACACCTCACAGGCAAACAAGGAAAAGAATTAATAAAATAATGAGGGAGGAAATCCGATGAAAAATAAAGTTATCAGGTTAACTTCATTTATTCTGACGATCATCATCGCAATGAGCACAATTTTCTACACTTCGGCATTTGACGAATCGGGACAAATAAAAATCACCGAGCCGACGCCGCTCCTGAAAGAGGACGGCAGTCTCACTCAGCCCGGCTATTGCTTCTCGGAGCTTTACCGCTACGACCGCAGTGCGATCAAGGCGAACAAGACCCGCATCAAGGAATGGGACTTTTATCAGATATCCAACAGCCGTTATGTTATGCAGGTCACGATGGCGGATATTTCCCTCGGCGGAGCAGCTAATGTAACCCTCTTCGATATGCAGACGGGCAAAAGTTACAGTGCGGTTTCTCTCCGGCTTCTGAGCTTCGGCAGATTCGGCCTTTCCGAGACGGCTATGTCTCCTCAGACTTTTTCACGTCACAAGCTCGGTTTCAATCTCGACGTTGACGTCACCGAGACAAAGCGCACGATCAAATTCGACGGCCGCACGGGCGGCAAGCCTTTCACCGTTGACATTTCAATGGATATGTTCCCGAATCATGAGTATCTCGCAATGGCTCTCCCGTTCGGCGAAAGGGACAGCAAAAAATTCTACTATAATCAGAAAATCAACTGTATGCCTGTCACGGGAACAGTCAGAATCGGCGATATGACGGTAGAATTTGACCCATCGGATACGTTCTGCGTTCTTGACTGGGGACGCGGAGTCTGGCCCTACCACACCAACTGGTACTGGGGTAACGGCAGCACCAAGCTTCCGAACGGCGACATCTTCGGATTTGAAATCGGCTGGGGCTTCGGCGATATGAGCGCCGCAACGGAAAACACTCTTTTTCTAAACGGCAAGGCTCACAAAATCGGCGAAATCTACCTTGAAAAAGATGAAAACGACTGGATGAAACCTTGGAAGTTCACATCGTCGGACGGCCGCTTTGAAATGACAATGACTCCGTTCTACGACAACTATACAAAGTCGAGAGTTATTTTTATCGGCAATATCTGCCACCAGGTTTTCGGCAGATGGAACGGCACTGTTACACTGGACGACGGCACTGTTCTTGAGATCAAGGATATGGTTGCATTCTGTGAAAACTCGGACAATATGTGGTAAAATCAAATAATAAAAGTGAGTCGATGCACAAAGATGCTGCGGCTCACTTTTTATATCTTTAAATGCTGTGGAAAGACTTAAACCAATGCCATTTATCCCAGCTCCGTAAGCAGGATTTCCTTTATTTCTCCGCCGTCAATCGGGATATATACCGTTTTGAACTCCTGCGGACGGAAATTCAGCGCAACCTTTCTGCCGATGAATTTCAGATCGAGCGTTGCCGTGCACTGCATTCCGCCTGTCTCGATCGCACGAAGCACATATCCGCTGCCGTCCTCTGCGATTTTAACCGTCTGAACTATTACATTGTCGGCGTTCACGCTCATTCCGCAGTAGCTCGGCGGAAGCGTTCCCTTATGATGTGTTTCCTGATAGAGCCTGAGCGGATTGTTTAGGATTTCCGCCTCACGCACAAGCTCCGAATAATTTCCGCTCTCGTATGTCATAAACGCATATGTAAACTCAAGCTCGTCACAGTCAAGCATTTCCATATTGGTGTCACGTGTTTTCTGACCGTAATGATCAAGATATGCGCACGCTCTGGCGGCGATCATTCTCATCTCGTTTCCTATTGCACAAAAGCTGTAACGTCCGTTGTTAATCAGTGCAAAACCTTCTGTGCCGTCCTCAAGAGCCGTCCAACCCTGAGCCGGCTCTTCCTCACCGTTTGTCGGCTTTTTGATAAATCCGAACGGCATTGAATAAACCGCAGTCGGCTTGTTTACGGTAATCGGGAATGTCAGCTTGAGAACCTTATAGTCCTCTCCGAACTGTGTTTTGCACCTTACCTCCACCTTGTCGCTGTCCTTGTGAAGCGTGTAATACTGAGTCAACTCGGAATTGTTGTAATGGGTTTTAACCTTGAGCGTCGCACGGAGCGTTCCTGTTTCGGCAATCTCAAATTCCGCATTGCCGAAAGAGCCGACATCCTTGTTGAAATCGAACACAAGATGACCCCACGTGTCGCTGTCCCTGTCCTCGCAGACGACTGCACCCATCGGTCTGTCGCAAAACTCCTTGTTCTTTTTCTTATTAAAATATGATATGATGCGTCCGTCCCCGTCAAATTCAAGACGTACAACACTGTTTTCAATAAATCTTTCACCGATCGAAAATTGATTTTCTCTTTTCTGCGGAACATAGTTCTGCTCGTCCTTAAAGATGAAATACGTTGAGTAACCGTAGGCAGGAATCTCCGCCTCAAAGAGGCATCTATTCACGCTCCGACCGTCGGTATACGGCGCTCTCACCATCTGAAATTCGACGTCATTGTTATTCTCATCAACAACGCCCGATACCCAATGCTCACCGAAGCTCGCTGTTCCTTTGACAGGAAACGAATGGGGATTGAACACAACCATCGGAGCGCCCTCGCCTTTTCTGATCCAAAGGCGGCCTCTGATTTCCGACGGCTCGGCGTCGAAAAATTTTGTTGTGTTAACTCTCCACGAGATCCTCTCAGCCGCAAAACTGCCGATCTCCATCGCAGTTTCCTTTGCGTAACCGAAGCCTGCATATGCATCATCGTAAGCAGGCTTGATCGAACAGCCCGCAAGGATGTCGTGAAACTGATTGAACAGCACCTTTTCCCATGCAGAACGGAACTGCGTATTGAAGTCGGCGATACCGATTTTGG
>USJJ01000024.1 GCA_900554995.1 uncultured Ruminococcus sp.
GCGATCATCTCGTCAACGGCAACCCCGTCGGCGAATTCACGGTCGGCGCTATCGCCAAATAACAAGGAGGAAAATCAATGTATCGTTCACACGTTCTTGTCTGCGGCGGTACCGGCTGTACTTCCTCACACAGTGCCGAGATCATTGAAAAGCTTGAGCAGGAGCTTAAAGCCAAGGGTCTCGAAAACGAGGTTAAAGTAATCAAAACCGGCTGCTTCGGACTTTGCGCATTAGGTCCGGTCATGATCGTATATCCCGAGGGCTGTTTCTACAGCGAGGTTAAGGTCGAGGACGTTCCCGAAATCGTCGAGGAGCATCTTCTCAAGGGTCGTATGGTCAAGAGACTTCTCTATGAAGAGACAGTTCATCAGGAGGATATCAAGCCGCTCAAAGAAACTAATTTCTATAAGAAGCAGCACAGAGTTGCACTTCGTAACTGCGGTGTTATTGACCCTGAAAATATTGAAGAATATATCGCTATGGACGGCTATCAGGCTCTTGCAAAGTGCTTGACCGAGCTTACGCCCGATGAGGTTATCCAGATCGTTAAGGATTCCGGACTCAGAGGCCGTGGCGGCGGCGGATTCCCCACAGGACTTAAGTGGAGCTTTACTGCCAAGAATTCAGCCGACCAGAAGTATGTTGTATGTAATGCCGACGAAGGTGACCCGGGCGCATTCATGGACCGTTCCGTTCTTGAGGGCGACCCCCATTGTATCGTTGAGGCTATGACGATCTGCGGTTACGCAACAGGTGCAACCGAGGGTTACGTTTACGTCCGTGCCGAGTATCCGATCGCCGTTCACCGTCTTGATGTTGCTATCAAGGAAGCCCGTGAAGCCGGCCTTCTCGGCAAGAACATATTTAATTCAGGCTTTGACTTCGATCTTCATATCCGTCTCGGTGCAGGCGCATTCGTTTGCGGTGAAGAGACTGCTCTCATGACTTCAATCGAAGGTAACCGCGGTGAGCCGCGTCCGCGTCCGCCGTATCCGGCAGTTAAGGGTCTTTTCGGCAAGCCGACAACAGAAAACAATGTTGAAACATTTGCCAACATTCCGCAAATCATTCTCCACGGTGCAGAGTTCTTTAACTCGATGGGTACGGAGAAATCCTCGGGAACCAAGGTGTTCGCTCTCGGCGGAAAGATCAATAACACAGGCCTTGTTGAAATTCCGATGGGTACAACTCTTCGCGAAATCATTGAGGACATCGGCGGCGGAATTCCGAACGGCAAAAAGTTTAAGGCTGCTCAGACAGGCGGACCGTCCGGCGGATGTATTCCTGCTTCCCTTATGGACACACCGATCGACTATGATAACCTTACCGCTATTGGCTGTATGATGGGCTCAGGCGGACTTATCGTTATGGACGAGGACAACTGTATGGTTGATATCGCTAAGTTCTTCCTTGATTTCACCGTTGATGAGAGCTGCGGTAAATGTACTCCGTGCCGTATCGGTACAAAGAGAATGAGAGAGCTTCTTGAGAAAATTACCGACGGTAAGGCTACTCTCGAGGATCTTGACGAGCTTGAATCTCTTGCTCACTATATTAAAGACAACTCACTTTGCGGTCTCGGTCAGACAGCTCCGAACCCTGTTCTTGCAACACTTCGTTTCTTCAAGGATGAGTATATCGCTCATATTGTTGACAAGAAGTGCCCGGCAGGCGTTTGTAAGAAGCTTGTTTCCTACTCAATTGAGGCTGATAAGTGTAAGGGCTGTACCGCCTGTGCAAGAAAGTGCCCGGTCGGTGCAATATCAGGTGCAGTTAAGACAGCACATACTATCGACACAAGCAAGTGCGTAAAGTGCGGCGTATGTATGGATACATGCCGCTTCGGCGCAATTATTAAGAAATAAGGAGGATGTCAGAAATGGAAATGGTTAATATCAAAATCAATGGCATGCCTCTGAGTGTGCCGAGCGGAATTACGATTCTTGAAGCTGCCCGCTATGCAGGAATCGAGATCCCGACACTTTGCTACCTTAAGAAAATAAATCAGATCGGCGCATGCCGTATCTGTATGGTTGAGGTCAAGGGCGCAAGAAGCCTTGTCGCCTCCTGTGTTTTCCCTGTAAATGAGGGAATGGAGATCCTCACCAATTCCGACAGAGTTCGTAATTCAAGAAGAACAACTCTTGAGCTTATTCTTTCGACTCATGAGCGCAAGTGTCTTTCTTGTGTAAGAAGCACAAACTGCGAGCTTCAGAAGCTCTGTAAGGAATACGGCGTTGAGAATGAGGGCAAGTTTGACGGCGTTACGCCCGACTATGCTTATGATGATTCAATGCCTCACATGATTCGTGACAACAGCAAATGTATCCTTTGCCGCCGCTGCGTTGCAGCTTGCGATGAGCAGGGCATCTCCGTTATCGGAGCTAATGCTCGTGGCTTTGATACATGCATCACATCTCCGTTTGAGAGAGGAATTAAGGAATTCTCATGTATTGCCTGCGGCCAGTGTATCGTAAACTGTCCGACCGGTGCACTCCGTGAGAAGGATGACACACCGAAGGTGCTTGAGGCTATCAACGATCCTGAGAAGTACGTTGTTGTTCAGACAGCTCCGGCTGTAAGAGCGGCTCTCGGCGAGGAGTTCGGTCTCCCGATCGGAACGGACGTTGAGGGCAAGATGGTTGCAGCTCTCCGCCGCCTTGGCTTTGACAAGGTATTTGATACCGATTTCTCCGCTGACCTTACCATTATGGAAGAGTCAAACGAGCTTATTGAGAGAATCACAAACGGCGGCGCACTCCCGATGATCACCTCCTGTTCACCGGGCTGGGTCAAGTATTGCGAGCATTACTATCCCGAACAGCTTGACCATCTTTCAACCTGCAAGTCACCTCAGCAGATGTTCGGCGCAACGCTCAAGACATGGTACGCTCAGAAGATGGATATTGATCCTGCTAAGATCGTCAGCGTCAGCGTAATGCCCTGTACCGCTAAGAAGTTCGAGGTTGGCAGAGAAGATCAGAGCGCATCCGGCTATGCCGATGTCGATATCTCTATCACAACCCGTGAGCTTGCAAGAATGATTAAGAGCGCAGGAATCAGCTTTAATTCACTGCCTGATGAGACCTATGACAGTCCTCTCGGCGAGGGCTCGGGCGCAGCCGTTATTTTCGGCGCAACAGGCGGCGTTATGGAGGCGGCTCTGCGTACCGCAGTTGAGAAGATTACGGGTCAGGCTCTTGATAATGTTGATTTCACCGAGGTCAGAGGTATGGAGGGCGTCAAGGAAGCCACATACACAGTCGGCGATCTCAGCATCAAGGTAGCCGTTGCAAGCGGCACAAAGAATGCAAAGACGCTCATGGAGCAGATCAAGAACGGTACAAGCGAGTATCAGTTCATTGAGATCATGGGTTGCCCGGGCGGATGTATCAACGGCGGCGGACAGCCGATCGTTTCCGCAGCGGTTCGCAACTTTGAGGACTTCAGAAGCAAGCGTGCTTCCGTTCTTTACAATCTTGACAAGAACAACGAAAACCGTAAGTCACATGAGAATTCGGCTATCAAGCGTGTATATGACGAGTTCTTCGGCGAGCCCGGCAGCCATAAGGCGCATGAGGTTCTCCACACAACTTACGTTAAACGCGGACTTTATAATAACTGATCATAATTTTAACAGCCTCTCCTTCTGTAAGGGGAGGCTGTCTTTTATAATTGTATGGCTTGGTGTAAGAATAAAAGCTCCCCGAACGAATCGAGGAGCTGAATTTGGTGATGTTTATTTCTGGATACCTGCAATAATGTCCTTAATGAACTGCGGGCAAACAATGTCAATAAGTCTGCCAAGCCATGTTGCGATAACGGGTGAGAAAAGATCCATAATGTAGAAATTCATCTTTATCGGAGATACATCGTTGAATGTAACAAGATGTGTCTCATAATTTCTTACATCGTTTTCATCAATCTCAAAGATTCTTGCCGAACGGTCGCCGCCTCTGCCGTATGTGCTGAAGCCCGAACCGCCGTTGTAGCCGAGAGTGATACCCTCGTCGGTAACGCCCATGAAGTTGTTAACGTGATCATGTGCGAAGAAAGCACCGATAACCTCTTTGTGCTCAAGCCATGCTTCATACTCGCCTGTGTTGCCGTTGACTGACTCTGAGCAAGGAACCTCGCCGAGAACGCCGCTTGTAGCTTTGTCATTGAGCTTGTACCACTGACCGTCATCAAGACCGAAGATACAGTCTGTATGATCTGCATTGAACGGAACCTTATCAACAAACTGATAGATTTCCTTAACGGGAACGTGCTGGAAAACAAGAGAGGGAACATAGTCGCCTGTTGCAGCCTTGAGACCGTCACGGGTATCCTTATACCACTGAACCTGCTCCGGTTTGAGACCCTGATAACCTGTAAGGAGACCCTCGCCCTTAGCCTTATTGTTGGAGTCCATAACATAGATGTTAAGAGGAATTTTCTTACCGTCGGACGACTTAACGGGAATATAATATGTACCTACATCACAGCCGTTGTTAACAATAGCGCAGTTGGAATATGACTTGTAAACCTCCATCTGCTCCTCAAGCGGGAAGATCTCCTCCCAGTCATGGTCGTGGTTGCCGAAGGTAGCTACGAAAGGTACTCCGAGAGCGTTGACGCCGTCAAGAGCCTGAGTAAGGCACTTCTTGAGCTGAGCCTTGGTTGCGCCCGGGAAGAAGTCTGTGAGAAGGTCGCCTGCCATAACAATGAGGTCGGGCTTTTCCTTTTCGGCAATCTTCTTGAGGTAGCTTGCCTGGAGAACATCCTTGAGAATAACATCCTGTGTGTCGTTGATCATCATGATCTTAAATTTTCCGTCTGAGTTGAACTTGAATGCCGTGTCGGTGCTGATCACCGCAAAGCTCGGGACAGCAAGGAGGACAATCATAACAACCGAGAGAAGAATGCTTATGACTTTTTTCATTGTTTTAACCTCCGAAAAAAATAATTTTGTAGGTTAATTATACACCAACAAAAATTTAAAGTCAACATAAAGGTTTAGATGCCCATGAAAAATTATGACAAATCCTACAAAATAAAATGCATTATATGAACGGATCCATACAATGCATTTTGCGTTAACCTTGAATAAATTTTTTCAAAGGCTTTCTCGCCACATTTATTATTTTTTCGAGCAGCTTGCAAATCAGCTTGCTTAATGTGTCAATATGTAAAAGTCTGAAAATCTGAATTCTTAAATAATCCACAACCGTTGCAGCAAGATAGAATGCGATCGAACCGCTAAGCACAAGCCCTGTTTGAGCCAATGCCGAGGAAGCGTCAAAAAATGTCGAATATTTGCAAAGGAAATTGTCCCAAATCAGGGTATGTGTTTGAATAATATAAACACTGAATGAGGTTGCGGAAAGTATTTTTATAAACGGTTTACCATGTGATATTTTAATTCGGCTGAAAAGAATCAGTAAACACAAAGACGATATAAATACGGTCGGAGAAGTATAGACAAGCAGAAAATCCCTCAGTGGCTGGCGAAGCTTTATAGGGAATTTTAAATCGTAGAGCACAACATTACCTATATAAGTCAAAGTCCAGCACGCAATTGTCAGTATAATATAGACCTTGTTGGAAAATTTATAAAAAAATGATTGGTATTTTTTTATGGCTGCACCAAAAATATAGCAGAACGAAAGCCACATAATACTATAACCACGGATAAGCCCGAACATATCATGTGCGAAAAATTTCTCAACATTGGAGCAGACACAAAAAATTATAAAACCTGTCGCAAGAAAAGAAAATAACTTTTTGCATGAAAGCTTCTCAACTATGCTGTTAAAAAACGGGATGAAAAAGAACATGAAAAAGTAAGCGGAAAAATACCAAAACCTAACATTTAAAACCGGAAAAAATGAGCCTAACAACAGATATGATTGATGAAAAATCTTTTTTTCAACGGCTGAAAGGGCAACAGAATAACAGGCAACCTGAAACCAAAGACTGATTATTCGGCTGTATTTAATTTTTGAGCCGTACATTACATAACCTGAAATCAGCGCAAAGATGTCCACTGCCCCGTAGCATAAGACCATAAAAAAAGATATCATGTAAAAGACAGTGCCTGAATCCGGATTTCCCTTATATCCCCCATGACCGGAAAAATGCAGCAGAGTTACCATAAACATTGAAAGAATTCTCAAAAGGTCTATGCCGTAATTTCGCTCCCGCTTTTTTTCAAGAGTTTTTTCATTATTCTTTGCTTCCGTCATTCTGATCCCTCCATATATTAAAATTTTATCAAATCACGGATTTAATGTCAACAATATGGAAAAATACTTTTTATATTAGACTGTTAATTGTATGAATGACAGGTAAAAAAGCAACATGATTGACATTTTATAGACAAAGTGTCGAATAAGTTAGATTTATTTCTAATCTCGGTTGACTTTATAAAGAAAATGTGAGACAATAAATATCAATTTTAGTAGTGAGGTACAGCGAAATGTTACTGAAAGAAAATATTCAACGTGCAGGCGTGGGATTTCTGCTGGACAGAGTGCTGAAATACGTTGACAAGGATCCGAAAAAGAATATTCTCAAGCTTATCGGTCTTGCCGAAAAATTTGCCGGAAAAACATTTCCCGAAAAAACATTTAAGGGCTTCCGCAATGCGATTAGCGACGATGATAATGTTTGGAATACCTATGCGATGAATCTGCTCAAGGATATTGACAGGGGTTATCTCAAAAAGATGTTTTTGTCTTTCGTTCTCGGTGCAGGCCTCCATGGAACGAGATCCGTAAGAGCCAACCGTGAAAAGTATAAGTGTAACATTCCGTGGCTTATGCTCATTGACCCGACAAGCGCATGTAATATGAACTGCAAGGGCTGTTGGGCGGCTGAATACGGTCACAAACTCAATCTCACATATGATGAAATAAACAATGTTATCAATCAAGGTGTGGAGCTCGGAACGCATCTTTATATGTTTACGGGCGGCGAACCGCTTATCAGAAAAAACGATATTCTGCGTCTTTGCCGTGAGCATAAAAACTGCACGTTCCTTGCTTATACAAACGCAACATTGATCGACCAAAAATTCTGCGACGACATGAAGGACGTCGGCAATCTTACTCTTGCACTCAGCATTGAGGGCTCCGAGGAGTCAAACGATTTCCGCCGTGGCAAGGGAGCTTACGAGAGAACCATTAAAGCAATGGAGCTTCTCAAAAAGAATAAGTGCATTTACGGCCTTTCGATTTGCTACACCTCGCAGAATGTCGATAAGGTAACAAGTGACGAATTTATTGATTTGATGATTGAAAAAGGTGCAAAATTTGCACTTTACTTTAATTATATGCCGGTCGGCACGGGAGCTGTTGAGGAGCTTATTCCCACCCCTGAGCAGAGAACGCATATGTATTTCTGGCTCAAAAAGATGCGAAACGGCAAAACCGGCAAGCCGTTATTTGTAATGGATTTCCAGGATGACGGCGAGTATGTCGGTGGCTGTATCGCAGGCGGCAGAAACTATTTTCATATTAACTCCGCCGGTGATATTGAGCCTTGCGTATTCATTCATTTTTCTGATTCAAATATCAGAACGCATACGATCCTTGAGGCTTTGAGAAATCCGCTGTTTATGAGCTATTATCACAATCAGCCGTTCAATGATAACCATCTGCGTCCGTGCCCGATGCTTGAGAATCCAGAATATCTTAGGAAGATGATTAAGCAGACAGGCGCAAAATCGACCGACCTTGAAAATCAGGAAGGTGTTGAACATCTTTGCGCAAAGTGCGACAAGTTTGCCGCCGCATGGAAGGAACAGGCGGACAAGCTTTGGGCGGAAAACAAGCATCCTAATCCTAAAACGCAATATTACCGTGATACCGAGCAGGCAATGAAAGAAAAACTCGATGATTTGGTAAGATAAAAAATAAAATCGTCCGTTTCGGCGGGCGATTTTTTTGAAAGGCATGAAATTTATGTTCAGAAAAGCTACAAAGAAAGACATTGACCGTATCAGCGAAATATATGATGAAATTCACGATGCCGAGGAGGCAGGCCTCGTTACAATCGGCTGGATAAGAAATATTTATCCGACAAGAAAGACAGCAGAAGTTGCAATTGCGGCAGGAGATATGTTTGTTGAAGAAACTGACGGAACAATAGTTGCTGCTGCGAGGATAAACAAAGAACAGGTGCCCGAATATGCCGATGCAAGCTGGACTGCCGATGCACCCGACGATGAGGTTATGGTGCTTCATGCGCTTGTCGTTTCGCCTAAAGCTAAGGGAAAGGGCTACGGAACGGCATTTGTCGATTTCTATGAAAAATATGCGATTGAAAACGGATGTCCTTATCTCAGAATGGACACCAATGCGAGGAACTTCGCCGCACGCAGTCTATATAAAAAGCTCGGCTATACCGAGGTTTCAATAGTTCCATGTGTGTTCAACGGCATTGACGGCGTACAGCTTGTGTGCCTCGAGAAGAATTTATAAATCAACCTGTTTTTATAAAACATTGACAAATCTAACCATAGTAGATATAATTATCTTCGTGGCACTACCAATGCGGTAGGCGGTTACACTCTTTGCCCTCGTCAGGGGGTGATTTTATTCAATACGTTACATATGAGAATTTATTCACATTCGCACTTGTAATCATCAGACTTGTGACTGTGTTCGTTGCAGTTCTAGCATATAAAAAGAAATAACCGCCCTGTCCTGAGAAAACGAGCGGTTATTCTTTAACTTTTCATTCGAGGGCGTAACCGTCTATCGGTAGTGCCACCCTTTGTATCTTTATTATACGCTGTGAAGCGCAATTTGTCAACATGAGATTTATCAAAAGTCATCGGACAGTTTTGTTCGATGGCTTTTATTCTTTGGCGTTCAGAAGTTTTATCAGTCTCGGTCTGAAATGCCTGTGAAAAATTATAAAGCAAAGATCAAACATTGCCGTTAAAATTCCAGACACAAGAAAAATCCAAACGTGACTGCTGTAAAAAAGGGAAACGAAAAAAGGAACAAAGCTCATCGCAATGTTTATCTCGTGGATTACCTCTGCCGAGCAGGTTTCATTGATAAGAGTTTCAACCGGGAATTTCTGCGATGACGATGTGTTAGGCAAAAGATTCGGCAGTTTTTCTTTCCATCGCTTTACCCTGAGTGCCTTAAAAATCGGTTCCTCGAATTTCTTCGGTGCAAACCAACCGTTTGTATAATTATAATTAACAGTTTTGTGCGATAAGGATTCCGAAACGATGATTCTGTATGCAAAATGATAGAAGCACGTCAGAAATGTGATAAAACAGGTGAAAGAATAATGATTGTCGTGGTGAATGTGTGAAATAAGGAAAATAACACTGAGCACGGCGAACAAGCCGGCGGCAGTATACATAAATTTCCGTAGATGTTTCATCTTATGATCTATTCCTCAAATTCGGGCAACTGACTTGCCCGAGAGAACGCCGGACTAATGGCGTTCCCTCAGTATAATCTTTTTATCAGCCAACAAATTTAATTGTGAGAATCTTTTTACCGGTAATTTCAAACTCGGCAAATCCGTTTTCATCAACTGTGAGAGGAGCTACGTCCTTTTCCTCAAGGCTTACGAGCTTAACCTCGCTCCACTTCTTGCCGGAATACGGCGGAAGCTCAAATTCTGCCTGCTGTCTTTCAACAGGAGACTGTGCCTTTTCAATCGGAGCGATACCGCCGTTGAGACGAATATTTGTCTTTACAGTCTTGTCAGACGGGTTAAAGAGACGAACAACATAGCCTGTGCCGTCCTCGCTCTGCTTAATGCCACTGACGTTGAGCTTTTCTGTGCCAAGCTCAAGGAATGAATGAACAAGATCGTTCTTTCCGTGGTCTGTCGGAGCAAGCTGTGCTACGCCGAAAGCAAGGTTGAATCTTTCGCTCTCGCCCCAAACATTGCCATCTTCCCAGTCGCCCTTGTGAGGCATAAATGCGTAACGGTAAGTGTTCTTGCCGATGCACTGCGAACCCTTGTCGCTTGCGCTGTAGTCCTGCATATCGCTTGTAACACAGATGCGAAGCGGGAAAGCGCGAAGAAGTGAAAGGTAAACCGTGCCGCACTCATCATCCGAGGCTTCATATGCTTTTAGTCCCGTATTGAGGAGAGCTGCGCCGACCGTGCCGTCTGTTACATCAACGAAGGAGTTCATCGGCTGCTCGGTCATCGGTATCTCGTCATAAAGCGAATAGTCGAGCTTTGCAACGGGGCGCTTAACAACGTCAAACTGACCCTGAGCGTATGAGAATTCCGACTTGATGTCAGTCGGGAATGCTACCTGAAGGTAGTGATCCTCACTCTGATTGTCGATTGTTGTTTCAACCTCAAGATAACGTGAGCCCTTCTTCAATGTGACAATGCTCTCGATCCTGCAGGGATTGAGGTGCTTTGAACGTGTCTTTTCGTCCGGGTTTCTTCCCTCGGGAAGTGCCCAGTCGATAGCAACCTTGTATGAAACGGCAAGCTCGCCCTCGTGGAGAAGCGTAATCTTTGCATTCTCGTTAAGAGTTGTAAAGGTTTCATCGTTCTCCGGGGTGAAGTGTTCCCACGGGTTGCCGATTTCGCCGGTATCCTTGAAGTAGCCGAGACCCTCGTAGCTCTTGCCGTTCTCTTTATCAAGAACATTATAGGTACCGTTGGAGTTGAACGAAACTCTGAGGTACTCGTTCTCCATAACCTGATTTCTCTTGAGCATAGTCTTAGGCGTTGTTGCGCGGACATGATAAAGCGGCTGAAGCTTTAGCG
>USJJ01000025.1 GCA_900554995.1 uncultured Ruminococcus sp.
TTTCAGCTTGTTTATTTGTCCACGGGTAAATATTCCCGAAATTCTCCACTCATATTCACCTGCAAAGTACAAAGCCTCGGCTTTGCCGAAATATGAGATTATCTCGTCGGATTTGACGCTTGAAGAAACCCCGAGAGCGTCCTGCGCCCATACCCAATAGAGCTTGTCATTCATTCTCTCACCATTTCCCAGATAAGTATCGCCGCCGCAGTTGCGGCATTAAGCGATTCCGCTCTGCCGCCCATCGGAATCGTTACCCGCATACGGCAGGCTTCCATCGTCTTTTCGGTCACACCGTTTCCCTCATTGCCGACAACGCAGACGATCCCTCCGTCGGTGTCGATGTCGGTAATTTTCACGCTGTTCCTGTCGGGCGTCGAAGCAAGGGTCATCATTCCATTTCCGTCCGCCTCGGCAATAACCTCGGCGGCACTCTCCGCAGTTACAATATTAAGTCTCAATGCAGAGCCCATCGACGCTCTGAGCGCTTTCGGGTTATAAATATCACATCCGCCGCAGACGATAAGCCCGTCAATTCCGAGTGCCTCTGCGGTTCTGCTTATTGCCCCGAGATTTGAGGGATCCTGAACATTTTCGAGCATCAGGTATTTTCCGTCGGATTTAAGGCTCGCACAGTCCGACCGTTTCGGAGTTCTGCAAACGGCAAAAATTCCCTGCGGATTCTGCGTATCCGAGAGCTTTGCAGCCACCTCGTCGGAGATTTCATATACCTCCTCCGAAGCGTTTACAATGCTTTTGCAGCGGTCGCCGTACTTTCGACGAGCCGTTTTGCTGAGAAAAGTGCGAAAAATCTTAATCCCGTTTTCGGCGGCGTCCGAGCAGAGCCTTGCTCCCTCAAGGAAGAACATTCCGCTCTCACGGCGGGTCTTTGAGCTGTCACGCACAGCGACTGCGGATCTTATTTTTTCATTGTTTTTTGACGTCAGAAAATCCAAACTCTCGACCCCTTTCGTTCGGTATACCCGCTCAAAATGCACGGCAAACAGGTGCCGTTAAAAAGACAAATTCACGCCCCCTCAATAAAAAGGGGCGTGATAATTATTTATTTAAGAGCTGCCTTAGCCTTCTCTGTGAGAGCTGTGAAAGCAGCAGGATCTGCGATTGCGATCTCTGAAAGCATCTTTCTGTTAAGTGTGATGCCTGCCTTGTTGAGACCGTTCATAAATGTTGAATAGTTCATTCCGTTGAGCTTACAAGCTGCGGAAATTCTTGTGATCCAAAGGCGGCGGAAATCTCTCTTCTTCTGCTTACGTCCTACATAAGCATACTGACCTGATTTCATAACTGCCTGCTTAGCTGTCTTGAAAAGACTGGACTTTGAGCCGTAGTAGCCCTTAGCCATCTTCATTACTTTATTTCTTCTCTTACGAGACATGGTAGCGCCTTTAATACGAGCCATGGTAAGTTACCTCCAATTTTAAATTTAAACGATCTGAATTATTTGTACGGGATCAAACGCTTGATCTGCTTAACATTTGTTGTATCGGCAACAACTGTCTGGCGGAGACCTCTCTTACGCTTGGTTGTCTTTTTGTTGAGGATGTGAGACTTGTTAGCGTGTCCACGGATCGGCTTACCGTTCTTAGACATCTTAAAGCGCTTCTTTGCACCGCTGTGAGTTTTAATTTTAGGCATGGTTTTTTCCTCCTTATGAATTACTTGGATGATTTGGCTGCGATAAACATCAGCATCGAACGTCCCTCAAGCTTAGCCGGCTTTTCAACCGTGCCGTATTCACTGACGGCCTCGGCAAATTTGCTCATGGTGACAAGTCCGTTTTCGGGATGAGCCATTTCACGGCCTCTGAAACGGATTGAAACCTTAACTCGGTTGCCGCCTTTAAGGAACTTGATGGCTTGGTTAGCCTTTGTCTCAAAATCGTGCGTATCAATGTTGAGCGACAGACGAACCTCTTTGATCTCAATAACTCTCTGGTTCTTTTTAGCTTCTTTTTCACGCTTTGCCTGTTCAAAGCGATACTTACCGTAATCCATGATCTTACAGACAGGCGGCTTGGCCTGCGGAGCGATCTTTACAAGGTCTGTGTTCTTTTCATCTGCGAGACGCATAGCCTCTGCGATCGGCATAATGCCGAGCTGAGTTCCGTCCGAGTCAATCACTCTGACTTCTTTGTCACGGATCTCCTCGTTGATTTGAGTTTCTTTCGTAGCGATGTTCAAGCACCTCCAAATGCTCAATAATAAAATCAAAGCACGGATGGGAACGAACCTATCCGTGCGCATAAATCTACCAAGAAAAAATCCTGCAAATTATTGACCGCACGGACGAAACCGTTAAGGTGGGAACGAACCATTCCACTTTGTTGTGTGAGTATTTTATCACCCTATCCGCCTTTTGTCAATAGTTTTTTTGCTTTTTTATTCCCGAATATTATCATTTTGTAAATTTTGCAGTTCATAATTGAATTTCGCATCGGTTTGTGTTATTATTGTTATTATTACATTACAAATAAGGAGGAATCCACTTGGCGGAAGACAAAGAAAAATCCATGACGGATGAGACCCTGCCGAAAGAGCCCGAAGAGAAAAAGGAGGGCTGGGACTGGGACGCAGCCGTTCCGCAAACAGATACAAGCAACATCTCCTTTGATGATTTGCAGACGGCGGAGGTTAACCTCTCCGAATCCGTTGAAGAAGAAAAAGCCGAAGATGAAAAGAAAGAGGAAGAGCCTGAAGCCGTTGAGGAAAAATCGGACGACGACGGACTTTGCATCGTATGCGGAAAGCCCCGAGGCAACAGCCCGAGCGATCTTTATTGCAATGAGTGCCGTGCAAAGTTCCTGCGCACGAACTACGGCGTTGGGCACATTATCCTTGCATTTGTTATGGTTATCGTTGCCGCTCTCGGCTATTTCGTATGCACATCGACCGTAACGGTTTCAAGCAAGCTCTATAAAGCCGAGCAGTGCGTTTCCGAAAGAAGATACAACGACGCCGTAAATCTTTGCAGTGAGATTCTCGACGCAACGGATAAGCTCAACAGCGGCGTTAACTCCGTTATCAAGGGTGTAAATTCCAATGCACAGAGCCTTGACTGGTTCACCGAAGGCAAGGAAGCGACAGCGCTCATCCTCAGAGCATACGCCAATTCGATCACGATTGACCAGAGCACAAGATCTCAGTTTACAGGTCTTGTCGACAACTATGTAAGTAACGGTCTGTACGACCTCAATCAGAATCCCGAGATTAAAAAGCTCTATGATCTTCTCAAGGATGTTGACAAAACGGATACCGCGCTTGTTGACGGACTTAACAAGTACATCACTCAAAAGGATGACGGCGGCTACGATGTCAAATATAATGAGGCAATGAAATACCTCGATTCATATAAAACAACGAGCTCCATTCAGACGAGCCGTGTTGATTTTTACAGATTCCTCGTTGCATATTATGCCGAAAAGGACAGCAAAACTCTCCTCGGATTTATTGATCAGGCATACAAGGACGCAGACGAATACAACTACCTGTACTCGCAGATGTACCTTTCGCTTGCATGGCAGTACAAGGACTATGCCAAGGTTCTTGAAATTGCAAAGGAAGCAACCGCATTCAACCTCAACGACACATCGGCTTACTACTACACCGTAAGGGTATATGTTGAAAAGGGCGATCTCAGCACCGCTGACAAGATGTGCGAAAAGATGCGTGAATCCAATCCTGACGGACTTGATTATTACAGCACAAAGGCTGAAATACTCCGCCGACAGAACAAACTCGACGAAGCGATCGAAATATGCCGCAAAGGTATTGTTGCCGGATCGGATTCGGAGATTTACCGTCAGCAGGCGATCGCATACCTCCTCAAGAGCGACAAGGAAAATGCGCTTGAGGCGATCAAACAGTCATATGAGCTTGCAACCCAGGAGTCTGAAAACGGAATATCCATTCAAACGGCAAATACCGTTGCGCTTATTTGCTTCATCTGCAACGACACAAAGACTTATGAAGAAATCGAAGCTATGTTCAAGCAGAGCAATATGGAGTTCAGCGACTCGGTTAAGAAATGTATCAAGGGCGACATCACATTTGAAGACATCTTTATGAAAGGATCGGGTGAGATATCATGACAGCTATCTATGTAATCACAAAGTATATTACCGTCATCGGCACGATCCTTAAGGGTTTCTGGGAGCATCTTTTCTGCCGTATTCTCGGCGTTCCCGTTTCCGATGCACGCTATCTTCAGGCGACAGAGCTTTGCGGTCACGTTGAACACGATTTTACAAAAACCAAGGCGGTAACGTTTTTCCTCAACTACCTCCCCGGTATGATGAACCGCCTGTTCGGGTACGGAATGGTGATCGGCGGCTATCTCGGACTTTTCTATCTCAGAGCAAGCACCGCCACAATCGCATTCTGGTTCTACGTTGTGTTCTACTACCTCGGAGTTTCCCTCCTTTGCAATAACGCTCCCCTCTTTGAGGATGCGCTCAACAACTGGGACCTCCTTTACGGTAAGGGACGCAAGGCGAACATCTTCGCTAAAATATTCGCTTTTATTCCGTCGGTATACTTCATCGTATCCGCATGGCTTGAAAAGAACGGGCTCAGCCTTGTTATCTGGATTGCACTGACACTCGTTGGAATATTTGTAATTTAAATCTGCATAAAAATTATGACCTCACGGTTTTCGTGGGGTCATTTTTATAGATGAATATCAAGGCAATGAGGCGACAGCCGAGTTTTTATTACATCATATGTGATAATTCAACAATATTATATCAAAATGTGTTCTAATTGTCAATAACAACGTATGTAATATTGGAGGCAATTATGACACTTTATTCTGATATATTAAAAGAACTCAGGCGTGACAAGGGATTGACGCAGGCAGATATTGCAAAACACTTCGGCATCAGCCAAACAATGTATTCAATGTACGAAAGCGGTCGGAGAACGATGAAAATCGAAGTGCTCTGTGAACTTGCAGATATTCTCGAGACATCGACGGATTATATCCTCGGAAGAACCGCCCGACAAAATCCGTACCCGAAACGGTGATTTTCACGCTTAGAGTATCGTAATTGCATAAGCTCTGTAAGGTTAAAAGTCCATCAAACCTATCTTTACTCCATAATTAATAAAGCCCGTATTTGTCGCCTTTGAGAGCAAATACGGTTTTTTATTTCCGGCATTGATAAGAAAGCTCAGTTTTTCCATATTGTCATTATCTCTTGACTTTTTTGGAAAAATATGATAAATTATAAACAATTGAAGAGAGCATAAATCCACAATTCCGCAGTTTTTTTGCGGTATTTCATTAAAGGGTGAATAAAACTGTGAAAAACAATATTTTCAAAAAACTCATAAGCCTTATGCTTTGTCTTTGCATTATGGCGTTTTATACCGTCATCGGCTTTGCAAAGAATAAAGATAACGCCGACTCTCCCTTCATCTATGTACATGGTATGTGCGGCTGGGGTGAAGGCTCTCCGCAGGAGGAAAAAAGACCGTATTGGGGCACTCAGCCGGAAAATAATGTAATGAATTATCTCCGGTCGCAGGGATATACCGTGTATAACCCACCGGTCGGCGGTTACAGCAGTGCATGGGACAGAGCTTGCGAGCTTTTTGCACAGCTTACAGGAACTGTTGTTGACTACGGTGCCGCACACTCAAAGGAATGCGGCCACGAAAGATACGGAAGAGATTATACGAGCAGAGCAACCATGGGAAAAGCGTGGGATCTCGAAAGTCCGTTAAATTTTGTCGGTCACTCCTTCGGAGGCGAAACAATACGCCTTTTAGCTTCGCTTCTTGCCTATGGTGACGAAACGGAAATGGAAGCGGACCAAAAAAACTGTTCGGAGCTTTTCAAGGGCGGTCATGAGAAGGGTATCCGTTCAATTACAACTATTTCCTCTCCTCATAACGGATCAACCGCATCAAACTATGTTGCCGATACCTACATTCCGGCTTTTCTTATGATATTTATGCTCCATGCAAAGTGCGTTTCCGGAAAGTCGGCAAATGACCTTATGCTTGATCAGTGGGGAATTTCCAAAAACCCGACAAGCGGAGAAAAAGCAAAGCTCAACCCCTTTGCGTGCATTAAAATTGCGCTTTCAAACGACCACTGTGGCTATGACCTTACCGTTCAGGGAGCTGAAAAGCTCAATAAAAAGATAAAAACAGTTAAATCAGCTTACTATTTTTCATACAGCGCTTGCATAACAGAAAATACAAAATTCGGTTATACTAAGCTCAATAAGGACTACGATGTTTTTTCTCCTTTCAAGATTTCTTCTCCTCTGATTTCTTCTTCGGTCAATATGTTCATCGGAGGAAAATACATTGATAAGTCATGGGGCGCAAACGACGGAATCGTTCCCCTCAAAAGTGCCCTTTATCCTTTCAATGAAGATCACGTTACATATGATAATTCAAGAAGTATAATTCCCGGCGTTTGGTATGTTATGCCGACGATTTACGGCGCCGATCACTATGACTTCTGCAATGCCGCAGACGAAAAGGCGTTCGGTTCACGTCAAGGCTTCTTTGATTTCTATACCGATCTCTCCGAGCTTATCTGCAACATCTGAATTCAAATAATCAGTTTAAAAAATATATGTCATCACCCCGGTTACAAGCGTAATCGGGGTGATTTACTGTTTTGGCTTCGCTGTATTTTCGAATCTCTGTTTTGCGCAATTATTCCCTATGCCACTTTACTCCCTGAGCGGTATCCTCAAGGACGATGCCCTTGGCTTTCAGCTCGTCACGGATACGGTCTGCCTCAGCCCAATTTCTGTCCTTACGTGCCTGTGTTCTCTGCTCAATAAGAGCTTCAATCTCGTCGTCAATACTTTCCTTCTTACGGTCATAAACAAGACCGAGGACGTCTGCAAGCTCGTCGAAAACCTTTATTGCCTCTTCAACCGAGCCTTTGTTTGCATTTGCGGCGATGACGTTTGAGTTGATGTCTCGTACAAGCTCAAACAGAGCGGCAATTGCGTCAGCAGTGTTGAGGTCATCGCTCATAGCGTCGATAAACTGCCGACGGCGCTTGTCAAACATTGCGAGAAGCTCGTCGCTTACCGCGCCGTCCCCTGCCTTTTCAAGTGCAAAATCAAGACCGTCACGACAGTTATAAAGACGAGCAAGAGAGGCCTTGCACTGCTCAATAATATCCGTACTGTAATTGATCGGACTTCTGTACTGTGAAGAAATCATAAGGAAACGGATCGGCTCATAGCCGTATTTCTCCGCAACATCCCTCACTGTGAAGAAATTGCCGAGAGACTTTGACATTTTAACATTGTCAACATTGATGTAGCCGTTGTGCATCCAGTAGTGAGCGAACGGAACGCCGTTGCAGCACTCGCTCTGTGCAATCTCGTTCTCGTGGTGCGGGAAGATGAGATCCTGTCCGCCGCAGTGAATATCAATCGTCTTGCCGAGGTAACGTCTTACCATTGCCGAACACTCAATATGCCAGCCCGGTCTGCCGTGACCCCACGGAGAATCCCAGTACGGCTCGCCCGGCTTTGCACTCTTCCAAAGTGCAAAATCCATCGGCTCTTTCTTGACCTCACCGACCATAATTCTTGCGCCTGCCTCAAGATCCTCAAGAGGCTGATGAGAGAGCTTACCGTACTCCTTGAACTTTGAGGGGCTGAAATAAACATCGCCGTTAACCGCATAGGCGTATCCCTTGTCAATAAGGGTTGAAACAATGTCAATGATCTCGTCAATATTCTCTGTTGCCTTGGGATGAACCGTTGCTTCACGCACATTCATACCCTTGACATCCTTCCAAAACTCCTCGATGTATTTCTCGCTGACCTCCTTGTAGGTTAAACCCTCTTCGTTTGCACGCTTGATAATTTTATCGTCGATATCAGTAAAGTTTTGAACAAATCTTACATCATAACCGATATACTCAAGGAAACGGCGAAGAACGTCAAAAACGCAGAGCGGTCTTGCGTTGCCGATATGAATAAAATTGTATACGGTCGGACCGCAGGCATAGATTTTGACCTTGCCCTCCTCAATCGGTTTAAACTCTTCCTTTTTTCTTGTGAGAGTGTTGAAAATCTTCATTTATTTGTCCTCCAGTTTCTTTTTAAGCTTTTCAATTTCGCCCTGCAATCTGCAAAGCTCCTGAGATACAGGATCGGGAATATGAATCTGGTCAAGATCCTGAATCCTTTCTCCGTCCCTTCGAACAACTCTTGCCGGAACTCCGACAGCCGTTGAATTTTTCGGGATTTTTTCAAGCACAACCGCACCTGCGGCAATTTTCGTATTGTCGCCGACCGTTACAGGACCGAGAACCTTTGCACCTGCGCCGATCATAACGTTGTTGCCGATTGTCGGGTGGCGCTTACCGATGTCCTTACCCGTGCCGCCCAACGTAACGCCCTGATAAATGGTCACATCGTTGCCGATAATGGTGGTTTCGCCGATGACCACGCCGTCGCCAATGACCGTTGTCTCGCCGATGACGGTGCCCGTGCCGTGATCTATAAAAAATCTTCTGCCGATCTGTGCACCCGGGTGAATTTCAATTCCCGTTCTGCGCACACAGTGTTGGGAGATCATTCTTGCAATAAAAAACATATTGTGATTATAAAGCCAGTGCGCTTTCCTGTGACTTCGAATTGCCTTGAATCCGGGATAAAGCAGCATAATCTCAATCGCCGAGGTTGCGGCAGGATCCCTTTCACGGAAGCACCTTATATCCTCTTTCATTCGATCAAACAATAAAAAATCTCCTTTCAAGTCCGTTCGGAGCCTAAATTAAAAGCCTCCGCCGCACATAATGCGACAGAGGCGGTTTTTCCGCGGTTCCACTCCGACTTATAACTTTCAGTCCTGTAACGGGGACGACCGCACAGAGATACTTGCCTATGCTTTCCCTCTGTGTGCTGGCGGGTGCATTTCATCCGAACGTTCACAAGAGGCTTTCACCGTTATGCCTCATTCTCTGCTGTGTCCGTTTCGGGCTACTTCTCCCGATAAACGCATTTCCGTGTGTTATTATATCATAAATTAAAAATAAATCAATATCTTTTTAGAAATTGCCGCCGTTCCAGCCCCACATTTCGACCTCTTCATACTTAATATACACATTTGAAGCGTCAATATTGAGAACCTCGCCGAAAATTTCACAGATTCTTGCCGTCAGTTTATTCGACTGGGAGTAATCTATTCTGCCGAAAACCTTGACCTCAACATAAGCGATCGGATTTGAATTGTCGCCCTGAAACCAGAGACGGCATTTGTCCTCAAAGCTGAGCATAAGCCAATGCTCACTCTTACCGGAGAGAATTGAAATTGCTTCTCCGAGCTTTGATTTGAGCACAAGCTCCTTCTCGGGAGAAAGCGCAACATTTGTTTTTGTCGAAATCATCGGCATAAAAATCATCCTTTCATCATTGATTTGATTTTATTTCTTATGAGCTTATCGCTATTGTCGGCGTCGCTGATATCAAGAACAGCCTTTTTTCATCGGGCACATATCCGTGCCTTCACGGTTGATTATATGATCCACTCTTTTATCATATGTAAAACCGACGTTTTTATCATTAAGATATGCAACTGCATACTTGCCTGTTACCTGCGCATAGGTTTCTGTCACATCATTTTCTCAAGAAGCATTGCCGCCTTGCCGATCACACGTTCGGCAGACGACGCACCGTCGAAAAATTCGGGATCGTAGTCAATCTTTTTTGACTCTTTTCATTATTCCGCTTCTGACCTTTTCAGATTCAATACCTGTATTTTACAGCAAAAATGCAGATTTTTCAACCTCATGGTGAATATAAGGTATATTTTTCTTGAAATTCAATTTAGCTTATGTTATCATAGGTTTATTGACTAACGAACAGAGGGATAATATGGTTGCGGAAAAAGAGAAAACCGAAAAGGCACAGAAGCCCGTCAAAAAAATCGAAAAATTAATATGGTTCATTGCCTCCGCCGTCATTGCAGCAGGAGGTGCGATCTGTCACACGAACGGGATTAAATTCAACATTTGGGTGAGCGTTATTTATTCGGCATTGCTGCTGTTCACTATCGTTATGGCGGCTCAGCGCACAAGCATTGAGCGGTTCGGCTATGCGGATGATGAAAGCAGTCCAAACAAAACAAAATACGTCCTGACCTCCGTGCTCTATTACATATTTATTTTTATCGCCGTTATTTACGCATTCCTTGCGCTCTGGGTATCGGGCGTTTTCTCAATATGAACTTATAAAAATTTAACCCGCCGTTTGGCGGGATTTTGTTTTATCGGGAACATTATTAAGGTGTGCTCTGCATTTTGCACGGTGTGTTCTCAATAATACCGCATAACCGCAACCACCTTGCCGAGGATTTCACACTCATCGACAATGATCGGCTTATAGGTATCGTTTTCGGGCTGAAGACGGTAATGACCGTTCTCCTTATAAAATGTTTTACAGGTTGCCTCATCGTCGATAAGGGCAATTACGATTTCGCCGTTCCTTGCGAATGGCGTTTTCTCGACAATAACAAGGTCTCCGTCAAGAATGCCTGCGTTTATCATACTCTCGCCCCTGATGTGCAGACCGAAGAGAGGTTTATCCCTTGTGACCGTGCCGGTATACGGAAAATATCCCTCAATTTCCTCAACAGCAAGGATCGGCGCTCCTGCGGTAACCGTGCCGAGGATCGGAACCTGAGTGACATTCTCCGCCTGTCCCATAATTCTGATTGA
>USJJ01000026.1 GCA_900554995.1 uncultured Ruminococcus sp.
TTCACTGTGAAACGCTTCGACTTTTAAGTTTATTTATCAGAACAAACCTGTAATTTTTCCGTTCTCGTCAACGTCGATTCTTTCGGCTGCGGGGGATTTCGGGAGGCCGGGCATGGTAAGAATATCACCTGTCAGGACAACGATGAAGCCTGCGCCTGCGGAAACCTTAACATTTTTGACCGTTACAGTGAAATGCTCGGGTGCACCGAGCTTGGTCGGGTCATCGGGGAAACTGTACTGCGTTTTTGCAATGCAAACAGGGCACTTGCCGAATCCGAGTGCTTCAAGCTGTGCAATCTGCTTTCTTGCATTCGGCATAATATTGATTCCGTCACCGCCGTAAACCTTTTTAACAATAGCTTCTATCTTCTCGGCGATCGTCATATCGGTATCATATGAGAATGTGAAATCGCCCTTTTCCTCTTCGCAGAGACGTACGACCTCCTTTGCAAGAGCCTCTCCGCCCTTGCCGCCCTCAGCCCATACGGTTGAAAGCACTGTGTTTACACCGAGCTCCTTGCACTTCTTGATAATGAAATCAATTTCGGCGTCCGTATCGGTCGGGAAACGGTTGACCGCAACAACACACGGGAGCTTGTAAACATTTTTAATATTTGAAACGTGACGGAGAAGATTCGGAATGCCTCTTTCGAGTGCGCCGAGATCCTCTGTATCGAGCTGTTTTTTGTCAAGTCCGCCGTGCATCTTGAGCGCACGAACCGTTGCAACGATAACGACCGCATCGGGAGTAAGTCCTGCCATTCTGCACTTTATATCGAGGAACTTTTCTGCGCCGAGATCAGCGCCGAAACCTGCCTCGGTGACAGCATAATCGCCCATTTTAAGCGCCATTTTTGTCGCCATTACGGAGTTACAGCCGTGTGCAATGTTTGCAAACGGTCCGCCGTGAACAAATGCGGGTGTGCCCTCAAGCGTCTGAACAAGGTTCGGCTTGATTGCGTCCTTGAGAAGTGCCGTCATAGCGCCCTGAGCCTTGAGCTGACCGCAGGTCACGGGCTTGTCATCATATGTATAGCCGACAATGATCTTTGAAAGCCTTTCCTTGAGGTCTGTAATCGAGGTTGCAAGGCAGAGAACAGCCATAATCTCGGATGCAACAGTGATGTCAAATCCGTCCTCACGGGGAACTCCGTTCGCCTTGCCGCCCATACCGTCAACAATAAAACGGAGCTGGCGGTCATTCATATCGACGCATCGCTTCCATGTGATTTTGCGAACATCAATTCCGAGAGCATTGCCCTGCTGAATGTGATTGTCGAGCATTGCGGCAAGCAAATTGTTTGCCGCACCGATAGCGTGGAAATCACCGGTGAAATGGAGATTGATATCTTCCATCGGAACAACCTGGGCGTATCCTCCGCCTGCCGCACCGCCCTTGATTCCGAAAACGGGTCCGAGCGACGGCTCACGCAGAGCAACAACGGCGTCCTTGCCGAGTCTTCTCAAACCGTCGGCAAGACCGATGGTCGTTGTGGTTTTGCCCTCGCCTGCCGGGGTTGGTGTAATTGCGGTAACAAGAATGAGTTTGCCGTCCTTTTTGTCGGTTTCATTGAGTAGGGAAAGCTCAATTTTCGCCTTGTGATTACCGTATTGCTCAATATATTTTTCGTCAACGTGAGCGGTTGCGGCAATTTCCCTGATATGCTTCATCTTGCAGCCCTGTGCGATTTCAATGTCGGTCAGATAAGCCATAGTGTTGCTCCTTTATTTAATTGTTTTTTTATATAATACAGTCTCCCGAGCCTTGTGTCAAGGGAGGACTTTATTTTTTGCTAATACTATACCTCCCCTTGAATCAAGGAGAGGTAAAATCGAATTATTTTTCAGACTGCATCTTCAACGCTGCCTCAATGAAGCCCTTGAAGAGCGGGTGAGCCTTATTCGGTCTGGACTTGAATTCGGGGTGGTACTGAACACCGACGAAGAACGGACGGTCGGAAAGCTCGACGGTCTCAACAAGTCTGCCGTCGGGCGACTTGCCGGAAAGGACAAGACCGTTTTCGGTGAGTATATCGCGATAATCGTTGTTAAACTCATAACGGTGACGGTGTCTTTCGGAAATTTCATTTGAGCCGTAGCAACGCTCCATGGTTGTGCCCTTGGCAATTACACAGGGATATGCGCCGAGACGAAGTGTGCCGCCCTTGTCGATATTCTCGCTCTGACCGGGCATAAAGTCGATAACCTTATTTTTGCATATTTCATCAAATTCGCCCGAATGTGCGTCTGAAATTCCGCAGACGTTTCTTGCGTATTCGATAACAGCAATCTGCATACCGAGACAAATTCCGAAATACGGCACGTTGTTCTCTCTTGCGTACTTTGCGGCAAGGATCATACCTTCGATTCCTCTGCCGCCGAATCCGCCGGGAACAATGATTCCGTCAAGGTCTTTGAGCATATCCTCATAGGTTTCCTTGGTGAGCTGCTCGGAATCTATCCAATCTATGTCAATATGCGTGTCGAGCGTATAGCCTGCATGGCGCATTGCCTCAGCAACAGAAAGATAAGCGTCGTGAAGCTGAACGTATTTGCCGACAAGTCCGATATGTACGGTGTTTCTGCGATTCTTGATCCTTTCAACAAGGCTTGTCCACTCTGAGAGATTCGGGGCGGGAGCGTCGATATTGAGCTCACGGCAAACAACGGAGGAGAAGTTTGCCTTTTCAAGCATGAGCGGTGCTTCATAAAGATAAGGAAGTGTGATATTCTCGATTACGCAATCGGGTTTAACGTTACAGAACATGGAAATCTTCTTGAAAATTGATTCTTCAAGCGGCTCATCGCAGCGAAGAACAATGATGTCGGGACGGATTCCCATTCCCTGAAGCTCCTTGACGGAGTGCTGAGTGGGTTTTGATTTATGCTCATCCGAACCGCGGAGGAACGGAACAAGTGTAACGTGAATGAAAAGACTGTTTTCCTTGCCGACTTCAAGAGAGATCTGTCTTACCGCCTCAAGAAACGGCTGGCTCTCGATATCGCCGATTGTGCCGCCGATCTCGGTGATAACCACATCTGCGTCGGTCTTTTTACCGACACGGTAAACAAAGTCCTTGATCTCGTTGGTGATATGGGGAATTACCTGAACCGTTGAGCCGAGGTATTCGCCGCGTCGCTCCTTGTTGAGCACGTTCCAGTAGACCTTACCTGTTGTGAGGTTTGAATACTTGTTAAGGTTTTCATCAATAAATCTCTCGTAATGACCGAGGTCAAGGTCGGTCTCTGCGCCGTCCTCCGTGACGTAAACCTCACCGTGCTGGTACGGGCTCATTGTACCCGGATCAACGTTAATGTAGGGGTCGAGCTTCTGCGCGGCAACCTTGAGTCCTCTTGCCTTGAGAAGTCGTCCGAGTGAAGCCGCCGTGATTCCCTTGCCGAGGCCGGAAACAACGCCGCCTGTTACAAAGATGTATTTTGTCATAAATGTCCCTCCGTTTATTTATAAGTCAAAATTATATTTTCCGCTATTTTTCGCCGTGTAACGCATCTGTCCATCGCTTGCTTTTCAATGTATCTGTGCGCCTCCGGCTCTGTCATTTTAAGCTGTTCTATCAAAAGGCATTTTGCCCTGTTTACTATTCGGATTTCTTCGATTTTTTCTTCGACCGAGGCGTTTTTCTTTTCCATTATCCTCAGTCGCTCTCTCGTTGAGCAAAGCATTTGAACGGATTGCATTATCATAGACGGCGAGGTGGGCTTGGATATTGTCAGAACACCATATTGCATTACCTTTGACGTGATATCGGAATAATGCTCCGCCTTGACGAAAAGTAAAACACCTGCGCTGCTCTTTTGGCAGATATCAAGCGCAAGTTTCGTTCCGAATTCGTCACGAAGCGGCGAGTTAATAATTACAATATCAAACTCGCGTTCAAGCAACTTTCGCCTTGCCTGCGCAACGTCGGACGCCGTTTCAATCGGCTCAAACATTTTTTCGGGGAGCATATCAAGCATCGGTCGAACGAATTTGTCCGACGATGAAACTATCAGAACTTTGTAGGAATGTTGTGCAAAATCCATTCGGCTCCCCTCCTTTTGTCTGTTTTAAGGCAATAACGCACATTTTGGTGTGCAAATTGCGCTTTACTTACAATAATTATCTATGATCGACTCGGGCAGATGCGCCTTCACAAATTCGCTTTCTCTTGCTGCCTTGCCGGCGCTGAAAATGTCGCTCGGCAGGGTTTTGAATTTTTTGGTGACATCCTCCGGTGCATTAAAAAGATTTATGTCCGCCATTTCGGGAAGCTCTGTTTTATTTTTTATGCCGTCAAGACCCGCATAAATCAGCAGGGCAAAGGCGAGATACGGATTACACATCGGGTCGGGTGAACGAAGCTCGGCTCTCTTGTATTCTCCGTATGCGGCAGGAATACGGACAAGCTGTGAACGGTTCTCACTTGACCATGAAATATATCTTGGGGCTTTGTTGTTTCCAAAACGCTTGAACGAATCCGATGTTGTGTTAAGAAAAGCGGTTATCTCGCAGATATGTTTGAGAATTCCTGCGATAACATACGGCATGATGTCCTCTCCGTCCTCGGATTTTGCCGAAAGATTGATGTGCATACCGTTGCCGGGCATTGATTCAAGAGGCTTCGGCGAAAAATCAGCCTTGAGTCCGTTCCTTGCTGCTATTGTGTTGACTACCGCCTTGAATGTTACCGCATTGTCAGCGGCTGTGAGCGGCTCGGAATATCTAAAATCTATCTCGTTCTGACCGGGGCCCTCCTCATGGTGTGAGCTCTCGGGTCTTATGCCCATTCTTTCAAGTGTAAGGCAAACCTCACGGCGCACGTTTTCGCCCTTGTCGTCGGGAGCGATATCCATATATCCGGCGTTGTCATACGGATTTTTCGTCGGATTGCCGTCCTCATCGCAGGTGAAAAGATAGAATTCCATTTCGGGACCGAAAGCAAAGCTTATTCCCTCGTTTTTTGCGTCTGCAATAGCCTTTTTTAAAATTGCTCTCGTGTCCGAGCCGAAAGGCGTTCCGTCAAGACGGGTAATTGAGCAGAACATTCTGACAACCCTGCCGTGATCGGGTCTCCATGGGAGAACGGCAATGGTTGACGGATCGGGATGAAGAAGCAGATCGGAATGAACGTCACAGCCGAAGCCCGATATTGCCGAAGCGTCAATTGCTATTCCGTAACGAAACGCTTTTTCAAGCTCGTCGGGCATAACGGAAATGTTCTTCTGCCTGCCATAGATATCCGTGAATGCAAGACGAATAAACTTAACATCCTCTTCCTCAATATATTGCATTATTTCATCGGGTGAATATTTCATAACAGTTACCTACCTTTTTCAGTTTGCAACGTACATCTGTTTATATGGTTTTTTGCTGTCGGGGGTTATAACGGTGAATTTTTCGCTCGTCAGCTCGTCTACATCAAAGTTAAAGTATTCGCAATAATTTTTTATGAATGGCATAATCTCTGCCATATCATCGGCTGTTGCATCTCTGAGCGTTACCTGATTCGGAAATTTAATTCCATTGACCGAGCCTCTGAGAATCATTTTGCCTCCGTGCATTCCCGTGCACGGGAAATTGCCGACTGTCGGCTTGCCGTCGGTATTTCTGCCGAGAACAATTATCAGACCGCCTGCCTGATATTCGCCGAGGAAGCTACCCGTCCTGCCGCCGATGACGATCACGGGCTTTTTGTCACGGTATTCTTTCATATGGATTCCGGCACGGTAACCTGCATTTTTCTCAACATAAATTTCGCCGCCTCGCATTGCATATCCTGCCGTGTCTCCGATGCTGCCGTGAATGACTATTTTTCCGTCATTCATTGTGTCTCCGACCGCATCCTGCGCATTGCCGTTGACGGTGATTTGCGCACCGTTGAGATAAGCGCCGAGTGCATTACCCGGTATCCCGTCAATCGTGACACTGCCTTTTGCGAGTCCGTCGGCGATGAATCTTTGACCCAGGCAGTTCTCGATTTTGCAATCGTCGTCCGAGCTTTTTATAAGCTTATTGAGGGCTGCATAATCAAGCCCTTTTGCATCTATCAACATATTATATCACACCTTTTATTTCAATTTAAAGTATTTGTAAAAAATTTTTTGCTTTTCGGAAAGTTTTTTACTCTCCGGCGTGTGATATTCCGAGGATTTCAAGCTCCTTCTCGGTTAAGCCTATACCTCTGAGCATAAGGCGGTTACCCTTGAGGGCTTCAATGGAGTTAATGCCCATACCTCCCATGATCTCTTTCATTTCACGCTGCCATGCCGTCATAAGATTGACAAGGTTACCGCACGCCGTCTCGGGGTCAAGTCTGTCAACAAGCTCCGGAACCTGAGTTGCGATGCCCCAGTTGCATTTACCCGACTGGCAGTTGCGGCAAAGGTGACAGCCCATTGCAATAAGTGCGGCGGTTGCAATATAGCATGCATCCGCGCCGAGAGCTATTGCCTTGACGACGTCTGCGGCGCTTCTGATGCTTCCGCCTGCAATGAGAGAAACACTGTTTCTTATGCCCTCATCTCTGAGCCGCTGGTCGACTGCGGCGAGGGCAAGCTCAATCGGAATTCCTACGTTGTCTCGGATTCTTGTCGGTGCGGCTCCGGTACCTCCTCGGAAACCGTCAATAGCGATTATATCTGCTCCGCTTCGTGCGATTCCGCTCGCTATGGCGGCAATATTGTGAACTGCGGCGACCTTGACTATGATAGGCTTTTGGTAGTTTGTCGCTTCCTTTAAGGAATAAACAAGCTGGCGTAAATCCTCAATCGAATATATATCGTGGTGCGGAGCCGGGGAGATAGCGTCCGAACCTTCGGGAATCATTCGAGTACAGGCAATATCTCCTACGGTTTTTGTTCCGGGAAGATGTCCGCCGATGCCCGGCTTTGCACCCTGACCCATTTTGATCTCTATTGCCGCCCCTGCGTTGAGGTATCCCTCGTGAACACCGAAACGACCCGATGCAACCTGAACAACGGTGTTTTCGCCGTAGCAGTAAAAGTCCTCGTGCAGTCCGCCCTCGCCTGTATTGTAGCAGATTCCGAGCTGTTCCGCCGCCTTCGCAAGACCTTTGTGTGCATTGTAGCTGATTGAGCCGTAGCTCATTGCCGAAAACATCACCGGCATTGCAAGCTCAAGCTGTGGTGGCAAACTTGTGTCAAGCGTTCCGTCCGCTTTTCTTCTGATCTCCGACGGCTTTTTGCCGAGGAAAACCTTTGTTTCCATCGGTTCACGCAGAGGATCAATCGGAGGATTCGTAACCTGCGATGCGTTTATGAGAATCCGATCCCAGTAAACAGGCAGAGGCTTCGGATTGCCCATTGACGAGAGAAGAACTCCGCCGCTGTCGGCTTGCTTATAGATTTCTTTTATTGTATCGCTTGTCCAGTTTTCATTCTCTCTGAAGCAGCAGTCATTTTTAACGATTTTCAAAGCTCTTGTCGGGCAGTAGGTGACGCATCTGAGACAATCGACACATTTTGTTTCGTCGCTGATCATTGCTTTAAGGTCGGCATTATATGAGTGGACGCCGTTTGCACACTGCTTTTCGCAGATTCGGCAGTTTGTACAGCGAGACGGATTTCTTATTATTTCAAAATCCGAGGTAAGATATGATGGGAACATCAGTAAGCACCCTCCTTTACCCTGACTATTATGGGCTCGCCGCCGGCAGGAGAATATATTTCGCCTGCATCCGGAGCCATTGCACGGATTGCAGCTTCCTCACTTGCGATATATACTTTATCGTCTTTTTCTGCGGTAACCATTGAACGCAATTTAAGACGGTCGTTGAGAGCCATAATTCCGCCCTCAAAACCCAGTATAATGGAGAACGGTCCCGTAATCAAAAGGCTTGAATACATTTTTCTGAGGTATGCGTGTTCTTCGGCTTCTTCTTCACTCATTCCTTCGATTGTACTCCAAAACGGAGCGGCAATAACCGAAGCAGTCTCTTCAAGAGAGAGACCCTGACGGCGGAGAAGATAGTCGGCAATATAGGTTATGACCTCGGTATCGGTCTGAAGAGTGCACTTGTATCCGAACATTTCGATATATCGGCGGTTTGCGTCATAGGACGAGATTTCACCGTTATGAACAACGGAAAAATCGAGAAGCGAAAACGGGTGAGCACCGCCCCACCAGCCGGGTGTGTTCGTAGGATATCTGCCGTGAGCCGTCCACGAATATCCCTCGTATTCTTCAAGTCGGTAAAATCTGCCGACGTCCTCGGGGAATCCTACGGCCTTAAAGCAACCCATATTTTTGCCGCTTGAAAAAACATATGCGCCCTTGATTCGGGTATTGATATCCATAACAGTCCTTGCAACATAGGTGTTTTCGTCAAGCTGAAGCCTTGAAAGAACAGATGCAAACGGCGCAACGAAATAGCGCCAAATATACGGAACATCGGTTATCTCGGGGATTTTTCTTATCGGAACCGATTCCGCCTTGACAATCTCAAAATTTTCTTTCAGAAAGCGCTCACATTCCACCCTTGAATCGTTGCTGTCAAAGAAAATGTGAAAAGCATAAAAGTCACGGTATTCGGGATAAATGCCGTATCCCGCAAAGCCGCCGCCCAGTCCGTTGGAACGGTCGTGCATCGGGATCATACTTTTAATAACGTCCTCACCCGTCATAAGATTTCCGTCACGTGATATCACGGCAGAAACGGCACAGCCCGACGGTATGCGGACCTCTCCCTCTCTTTTCATAATGAGATCTTCCTTTCTATTAAAATAAAAAAGACGCCCATTCCGACAGGGGTCGGTTGACCCATGCCCGAATGAACGCCTTTGCTCACTGATACGGCATTTTACCATATTATAAGTTTTTTGTCAATGTTATTGAGGTTGCAAAGGCTCTGCAAACCGCCGAAAAAACAGGTGATTTCTTTATGACATTTATTGATATTGACTTTAATAATTATTTAATGACCGGAGGTGGCTTAATTAATGAAAAAATGTGCATTGATTGTTTTAATTCTGGCTGTATTTCTTTTGTCCTCGTGCACCGAGAGCCGAACAGCAAACACAACGGTAGGTGTTTCTCCGATCCTCACAGCATATAAAAAGCGTTTGATTGAGAACATTTATCGTTATCAAAATAGTCGTCCCGACACCCTACCGACATATGCGCTTTTCGACTTCGACGGCGATGGTACGACGGAGCTGATCGTCTGGGGCAAGCGCACTTCGTCGGCATCATACCGTGATATTTATGTTTATCGTTTCAACCCAATAACCGGAAAAGCCGATCAAATCGGAACAATGACGGACTTTTCGGGTCACTCACGAATCTCTTGCGACAGGAACGGAATAATCATTGCAATCGGCGGCTCGGAGCGTGACAGGATAACGAGGTACACGTGCTCCGACGGCAGACTGATTCCCGATGTTATTGCCGAGCGCACAGACGAAAGCTCACGGGAATGGAACGGTATTATGGAAAATTATTCCGACGGGGTGTCACTTGAAACCGCAGAAACATATGATAAGGTTGAAAAAGAATTTCGGGAAAAATTATTTTAAAAATTTTTTCAAAAAAGGGTTGACAAAATATTTTTTTGCGTTATAATGTCGGCATAAAGGCAATGGCGTCTGAGAGCAAAGGAGCTCTCTGACGCCTTTTTTTATTGCTTATAGCACGCTGCTTTTGGAACGCTGAAAAAATTCACAACAGTATATTTAACGGGGCAATGGAGTCTTGGTGTGATATTATCACAGGTTTACTGCCCCGTTTTTAATTTTTATTTAAAGGAGTGTTGGTTATGAAAACCGTACCGGAGTATTTCGGAAGTCTTGTTTTTGACGACAGGGTGATGAAAGCTAATTTGTCAACAAGCGTTTACCGTTCACTGAAGAGAACCATTGACGAGGGCAGAAGCCTTAATCCCGAAGTTGCAAACGCAGTCGCAGAAGCAATGAAAGACTGGGCGGTCGCACACGGTGCAACTCATTTCACACACTGGTTCCAGCCGCTTACGGGTATCACGGCTGAGAAGCATGACAGCTTCATCTCTCCCGCTCCCGACGGCAGAGTAATCATGGAATTCTCAGGCAAGGAGCTCATCAAGGGTGAGCCCGACGCATCTTCCTTCCCCTCAGGCGGACTCCGTGCAACATTTGAAGCAAGAGGATATACCGCATGGGATCCCACATCATACGCGTTTATCAAGGATAAAACCCTTTGCATTCCCACCGCTTTCTGTTCATACGGCGGTGAGGCACTTGACAAGAAAACACCGCTTCTTCGTTCAATGCAGGCTCTTAACAAGCAGGCAATGAGAATCCTCAAGCTCTTCGGCAACGATGATGTAAAGTGCGTTCGCACCTCCGTCGGTCCTGAGCAGGAATATTTCCTTGTTGACAAGGAAATGTACGAGAAGCGCAAGGATTTGAAATTTACCGGCAGAACCCTTTTCGGTGCAAAACCGCCGAAGGGTCAGGAAATGGACGATCACTATTTCGGTGTTATAAAGCCGAGAGTTGCCGAATATATGGCAGACCTTAACGAGGAGCTTTGGAAGCTCGGTATCCTTGCCAAGACAGAGCATAACGAGGTTGCTCCCGCTCAGCATGAGCTTGCTCCGATTTATTCGACAACCAACATTGCTACGGACCACAACCAGATCACAAAGGAGATCAGGCAGAAGGTTGCAGCAAA
>USJJ01000027.1 GCA_900554995.1 uncultured Ruminococcus sp.
GGCGGCAGTCGCAATGGCGGGCACCTTTGGCTATGAGCTTGACCCCAAGGAAATGTCCGACGAGGATAAGGAAAAGGTCAAGGAGCAGGTTAAGGATTACCATAGATTCTATAATGTAATTCACTTCGGCGATCTTTACAGAATTATTGCTCCGACAGACGATGAATTTAAGTGTGCGTGGAATCACGTTTCAAAGGATAAGAGTGAGGCTCTTCTGACGGTTGTAATCAAGAACAGAGCGCCGCACGATTTCCTGCTTATTAAGATGAAGGGTCTTGACCCTGAAAAGATGTACCGTGACGAGACGGACGGAGAGATCTATTCGGGAGCACTTTTGATGAACGCAGGCATTAACCTGACGGACGGCACGTTGAGCGCAGGCAAAAGTTTTGTAAGATATTTTACAGAGGTTAAGTGATTTTATGATAAAGGATTTTCTTGCAGTCGGTCAGATCGTGGGAACTCACGGCGTGCGTGGAGAAATGCGCATAAATCCGTGGGCGGATTCACCCGATTTTCTCAAGCAATTCAAAACTTTATACTATGATTCCGAGGGAAAAAGCAGGGTTAAAGTTATCTCCGCACGTCCGCACGGCAATATCGTGCTGATGAAGCTGGACGGGATAGACACCGTTGAGGCGGCGTCGGCAATGAGAAATAAAAAGCTCTATATGCGCCGCTCGGACGCAAGGCTCGCCGACGGAGTTTACTTCATCGAGGAACTGATCGGCTGTGATGTTTTCGATGCCGATGACAGTGAAAAACGGTACGGCGTGATTTCCGATGTCAGTGAAACGGGTGCAAACGACGTCTGGCATATCAAGGCGGATGATGACAGAGAATACCTTATTCCTGCCATTCCGAGCGTTGTTATCGACACCGACGTAAGGAAAAACAGAGTGCGGATAAGACCGATGAAAGGTATATTTGACGATGAGAATTGACATAATGACACTGTTCCCCGAGATGTGCGAACGCGTTCTTGACGAAAGTATAATCGGCAGATCGAGAGACGGCGGACTTGTTGAGATCAACTGCGTTAATATCCGTGATTATTCAACGGACAAGCACCGCCGAGTGGACGACACAACTTACGGCGGAGGCACGGGAATGATAATGCAGTGTCAGCCGATTTTCGACTGCTTCTGCGATCTTGAAAAGCAGATCGGCAAACGTCCGCATCTGATATATATGTCGCCACAGGGCAAAACGCTCGATCAGCAGAGAGTCAAGGAGCTTGCAAAAATGGATAATATAGCTATCCTTTGCGGCCATTATGAGGGAATTGACGAGCGTGTTATCGAGGAGCTTGTCGATGAAGAAATTTCAATCGGCGATTATGTTCTGACGGGCGGCGAACTTCCGGCACTTGTCCTTGCCGACAGCATAACGAGGATGCTGCCCGGCGTTCTTGCGAGCGATGAGGCATTCGAGGAGGAGAGCCATTACAACGGCTTGCTCGAATATCCGCAGTACACAAGGCCGTATGAATGGCACGGAAAAACCGTTCCGGACGTCCTTCTGACGGGTCATCATGCCAATATTATGAAGTGGCGCAGAGAGCAGTCTCTCGAACGGACAAGGGATCGCAGACCCGATCTTTTGGAAAAAGCCGAATTAGACAGAAAAGACTTGAAATTTCTCCAATCATTGGATAACGAGAGAAAAATAGTCAATGTGCATTAAATTTGTTATTGTTTAGTATACAAAATGCACAAACATAGTCTCCCCAAAAACCTCACATTTGGAATACAAGCCGAAATAATTTTAAAGTCGATTTTATTTGTTGACGATGAAAAGTTTTGTGATATAATAACTGTTGTATAAAAGAATGAAAACATATTTGGTTAACTTTTTGGTTAGGAGATATAAACTATGTGTGAGAAAGACGTTACAGTTCAGAATCAGGTAGGTCTCAGTGCCCGTCCTGCAACATTTTTTATTCAGAAGGCAAATTGCTTCAAGTCATCAATCTGGATCGAAAAGGAAGAGAGACGTGTCAATGCAAAGAGCTTGCTCGGCGTACTTTCGCTCGGTATTGACGGCGGCACAACAATTAAAGTCATCGCCGCAGGCCCTGATGAGGAGCAGGCTGTCGATGAGCTTGTAAAGCTCGTTAACTCAGGTTTTGCAGTATAACAAATAACTATCCACCTGTTAAATCAAAGCGCTGCCGCATTTAATTATGCGGCAGTTTTTGAATTTATGGGAAATTTACAGAACCGAGGTGAATACCGTGGACATTCATGAATTGAGAAAAAAGGCGATGTCGCTGCCGCTGACTCCCGGAGTGTACCTAATGAAGAACACAAAGGGTGAAATTATTTATGTCGGCAAGGCGAAGAAGCTAAAGAACCGTGTCAGCCAGTATTTCGGCTCACAGCATAACCACTCAATAAAGGTCAGAAAGATGGTCGAGAACGTCTTTGACTTTGATTATATCCTTTGTGACAGCGAGTTTGAAGCTCTCGTTCTCGAATGTTCACTGATAAAGCAGTATTCGCCGAAGTATAATATTCTATTAAAGGATGATAAAGGTTACAGCTACATCCGGGTCAGCGAGGGCCCGTGGCCGAAAATCAGTGCAGTTTTGCAAAAGGCGGATGACGGCGCACGCTACATCGGACCCTACACAAGCTCTTTCAGTGTGTCAAACTCCGTTGACGAGGCTCAAAAGATTTTTATGCTTCCCCGATGCGGCAAGAGTTTCCCGAAAGAGATCGGCAAGGGTCGACCTTGTCTTAACTATTTTATCAAGCAGTGCTCGGCTCCGTGCGCAGGAAAGATAAGCTGTGCCGAATACAATGAGGCGATCAATGCGGCGCTGGACTTTTTGCAGGGTGACAGTGCAAAGATAATAAAGGATATGACAGCCGAGATGGAGGATGCGGCTGAAAGGCTCGATTTTGAACGCGCGGCAAAGCTGAGAGACAGAATAAATTCCATCAAAAAGGTTAACGAAAAGCAAAAGGTTGTTGGCTCGGACGTCAGGGAACAGGATGTTTTCGCAATTGCTCAGTCAGATGAGAGATACTGCCTTTCGGTTCTTCGCTTTTACGACGGCAGGCTCAGAGATAATGAGTGGTTCCTGTTCAATGAAATAGACACGCTACCCGAGGCAAGACGTGAGCTCATAACACGGTTCTATTCAATGGGCAGGCACATTCCACCGTTTATCACCGTTGACGGAGAGGTTGACGACAAGGATCTGCTTGTTCAATGGCTGAGCGAAAATGCGCACCGCAAGGTTGAAATCAACATTCCGCAGCGTGGCAGACAGGTTGAGATAATGACAATGTGTATGAACAATGCGGCGCAGAAGCTGGCGCTGAGTATGGGCAGGAACGCTAAGGCAACTGCGGCTCTCGACGAGCTTGCGAGACTGCTCAATCTGCCGAAACCGCCCGTGATGATCGAATCCTATGATATTTCCCACACGGCGGGCAGTGACAACGTTGCGGGTATGGTGGTTTTCAAAAACGGCTTGCCGTACAGGAAATCGTACCGCCGATTTGCGATAAAGGGCTTCGACGGTCAGGACGACTACGGCTCAATGGCGGAGGTTATCTCACGACGGCTCAACAGATATGAGGAGGAAAAGGACAGCGGCGAGGGCTTCGGAATCTTGCCTGATCTGATACTCCTTGACGGCGGACAGGGTCAGGTCAATGCAGTGTTGCCTATCGTCCATGCGTTCGGCTACGACATTCCGGTCTATGGTATGGTCAAGGACAACAAACACAGAACGAGAGCGATCGCCTATGACGGCGGTGAAATTTCGATCAATTCAAAGCGGCATGCCTTTACTCTCGTCTCGACAATTCAGGAGGAGGTTCACCGTTTTGCGATAACCTATCATCGCTCCAAGCACAGGAAATCCTCACTCGGCGGTACGCTGACAAAAATCGACGGAATCGGCGAGAAAAAAGCAAAGGCTTTGCTTAAATATTTCAAGACGGTTACGGCGGTAAAAGATGCGGAAATTGACGAACTGTGCCGTGCGGAGGGGATAAACAGGGCGACAGCGCAAAAAGTTTATGATTATTTTCGAAAAAATGTTGACAACATAAGGTAAAAAATGTGATAATAAGATGTATATAAATTATGGTATAGGAAGGGAGCTTGCGCCGTGCGTGTAATTACAGGAACAGCAAGAGGACGGGTTCTCAAAACATTGGAGGGCGAGGATGTTCGTCCGACAACCGACAGAGTTAAAGAAGCAATCTTCAGTATAATCCAGTTTGAACTGGAGGGAAGACGTGTGCTCGATCTTTTTGCGGGCTCGGGTCAGCTCGGAATCGAAGCGCTCAGCAGGGGTGCGGCATATGCCACATTCACGGATATGAGTGCAGAGTCCGTTGATATAGTGAAGCAAAATCTGCTTGCGACAAAGCTCGGAGGAAATGCGGAGGTTCTCCGTACCGAGGCGGTCACTTTTCTCAAGGGTAACAGGAAGAAATACGATATTATTTTTATGGATCCCCCATATTCAAAGGGTATCCTGCAAGATACACTGCCGTATGCGGTCAGGAACGTTAACGACGGCGGAGTGATTATCTGCGAACACCCCTACGGTGAGGAGATGCCGCAGACAGTCGGGAATTTTTCGGTTTACCGTGATTATAAATACGGCAAGATCGGTATAACGGTCTACCGTAACGGTGAGGAGGACAGCCGATGAGAACAGCAATATGTCCGGGAAGTTTTGATCCCGTAACAAAGGGTCACCTCAGCGTTATAACAAGGGCGTCGAAGCTGTTTGACAGGGTTATAGTTGTCGTGATGATAAATCCGAAAAAGCCCGTTGGCTGTTTCGCCCCCGAGAAAAGGGTTGAATTTATCGAAAGATGCGTCAAGAATCTTTCAAATGTTGAGGTTGATTTCTATGACGGTTTGCTTGCCGAATACGCAAGGATCAAAAATGCCGACGCAATAGTCAAGGGACTTCGTGCCGTGTCGGACTTTGAGGATGAATTTCAGCAGGCGCTGACAAACAAACAGCTTAACCCCGATGTTGAAACAGTATTTGTTACCGCAGGTGCGGATTATATGTATTTGTCGTCCAGTATCGTCAAGCAGGTTTGTGAGCTTGGCGGAGATGTTTCGGACTTCGTGCCCGAGCAGGTGCTTGACGACATAGTCAAAGGAATCAGAAGAAAGGAAGATTAAGGATGAACGTACAGGGCTTACTTGACAAAATTGAAGATACCATTGATATGGGCAGCAAAATTCCTCTTTCGGGAAAGGTAGCCGTTGATGCAGATGCAATCAAGCAGTGTGTTGAGGATATCAGATATGACCTACCGATCGAGCTTGAAAAGGCGCAGGAGGTAGTTGCTCATCATAACAATCTTATCACGAAGGCGAACAACGAGGCTTCGTCAATCGTTTCTTCCGCACAGACGGAGGCGGACGGCATAATCAGCGCCGCAAAGGAAAAGGCCTCCGGCATTGCCGCAACGGCTGAGGCAAACGCAAAGTCGACACTTTCCGCCGCATCCGAGCAGGCAAAGCAGATGATCGAAACTTCCGAGATTACAAGACTTGCACACGAATTTTCCGACCGTGTACGTGCTCAGGCAACCGCTGAGGCGGAGAATATTGTAAGAAATGCAAAGAGCCAGGCTGAGGCGATTCTTCTTGATGCAAACAACCAGGCGGCTGACACAAAGTCAAAGGCAGATAAGTGGGCGGGAGAAATCCGTTCCGCAGCGGCAGAGTTTGTTGAGGATATTATGAAGAACAGCGACGAGGTCCTTTCCTCAAACATTGCAGAGATCAGAAAGGCGAGACAGAGCCTTTTCGGCGATCGCCGATAAAAAAGAAAAAAATGGGGGTTGCCGGAATGGGAAAAGAGCGAAATTTTTCCTTGCTCGGCAGCCTTTTTTACAGACAGAGGTATGCACGATGAAAAAACAATGCGAATGTTGCTACAAGCGTTTTGAGGTTGTCAGGAACACGGATGTTCCGCTAAATCCCGATCTGACTGCGCCGCAGGATCATATTTATTGCCCGTGGTGCGGAGCTGAAAACGGAACCGTTGAAAAGGGCTCGCTCGTTAAAACGGAAAAATGTAATGCAGAGTGTGAATTTTGATGAACAAAGAAATTATCGAATACTTCAAGAATAGAAAGCACGAGATGATAAAAAGCATATCCGAGCTTGTAAGCGTGCCGAGCGTGCGCGGTGAGGCAAAGGAGGGTATGCCTTTCGGCGAGAAGCCGTATGAAGCGCTGATAACTGCGCTGAAAATGGCTGATAAATTCGGCTTTAAAACGGAAAGCCACGATGGATACGTCGGTTCGGTCGACCTCAATGACGGAGTGCAAGAGCTTGCGATTCTTGCACACCTTGACGTTGTCCCAGCGGGAGAGGGCTGGAGTACCGACCCGTATACTGTTGTCGAAAGAGATAATATGATCTACGGCAGAGGGGTCAGCGACGACAAGGGTCCTGCAGTAGCCGCACTCTATGCTATGAAAGCGGTCAAGGATCTCGGCTTGCCTGTGAGCAAGAACTGCCGTTTGATCCTCGGCACGGACGAGGAATGCGGAAGCGACGATCTGAGATATTATTTTTCAAAAAATCCATATCCGAAATTTGCGTTCACTCCCGATGCGAATTTTCCGGTGACGAACGGCGAAAAGGGCAGATTCACGAAGCATTTTTACAGGACGGTCGATTTCTCCGGCTGTGATAAATACATAAAGAGCTTTACCGCAGGCGAGGCGGCAAATGCGGTTCCGGCTTTTGCAAAGGCGGAGCTTGTCGGAATAAGTGCGGAGGAATTTAAGTCCGCCGCTGAAAAGGCGAAGGCGACAAAAGCGGACTTCAGTTTTGACGGAAAAACGGTTGTCTGCACGGGCACATCGGCTCACGCATCTCTGCCTGAGAACGGAAACAATCCGATCACCGCAATGATTGAGCTGTTTGACTGCATTAATTTTGATAAGGCTTGTTCGGACTTTGTTGCCGATCTCAAGACGCTGTTTCCGCATGGAAAATATAACGGAGAATCTTTCGGCGTAAAAATGAACGATATGCTCGGCGAGCTCACACTCACTCTTGACACCGTTCGTTTTGAAAACGGCAGCTTCGACGGTTGCTTCGATTCGAGAACTCCGATGTCCGCCACGAAAGAAAACTGTGCCGATGTAATTGCCGAAAAGCTGGCGGAACACGGCTTTAAAATAGAGAATACGGAAATGAGAGAGGCTCATTACGTTGATGAAAGTTCAGATTTTATCAAAACCCTGCTCAGAGTATATGAGGATTACAGCGGAGACAAGGGCGAGTGCATCTCAATGGGCGGCGGAACATATGTCCACGACATTGAAAACGGCGTCGCTTTCGGTGCGATAAGCCGTGATACGAACACAAATATGCACGGAGCGGACGAATTTATGCCGATTGAGGATATAATCACGGCGGCGGAAATTTTCACCGAGGTTATAGCTGAGATATGCCGATAAAAAGAGAAAATGATTGACATTTACTGAAAATTGCGGAAAATCAAAAAAACAGTAGACATAAAGTCGATTAAATGATAGAATATGACGGTGTGAGGTGGTTCTTTGAAAAGGTGTCTTGTTATGATAACAAGCGGTTTCCCGTTTGGCTTGGGGGAGACATATATAGAATCCGAAATTGATTTTCTGAAAGACCGCTTCGATAAGGTTATCATTCTTCCGGTGGAGCTTGATCCCGGAGCCGTACCGACACGAACCGTTCCTAAGGGAGTCGAATACATCAATGTCTCAGAGAGAAAGCAGAAGATTGCAAGAGCCGGCGACACTGTCGGCGGACTGAAAAATCTTGTTTTTCCGACCGAGTATTATAAATACGATAAAAAGGAAATAGGCTCGAATTTCAGGAGAAGAATGTTCTTCGAGTATTTCTGTAACCGTGCCGTAAGAAGCTTCGGCGAATGCCTCAAGGCACTCGAAAAATTTGATATGAGCAAATACGACAGCATTATGGTTTACAGCTATTGGTTCTTTGTCACCGCACTTGTCGGCGTTATGCTCAAGGAGCATTTTTCTGAATTTTGCAGCGACGTTAAGCTCTATTCACGTGCGCACAGATATGATGTGTACGAGGATATGAACGTTTTGAACTATCTTCCGCTGAGAAGATATCTGCTCGAGAACTGCGACGGCGTTTTTCCGTGTTCAAATTCCGGAACGGAGCATATTGCACGGCGCTATCCCGAGTATGCAGACAAGATAAAGACATCGTACCTCGGAACGATGGACGCGGGAATTTCCTATCAGTCGGATGACGGACTGCATATTGTTTCCTGCTCACAGATGATCGACATCAAGAGGGTTGACCGAATAATTGACGTTCTTGAAAGGTTCAACGGATCCGAAGAGTACAAAATAAGCTGGACCCACATCGGCGACGGAAACAGAAAGAATGAGATCGAGAAAAAAGCACGTGAGCGTCTCGGTTCAATAAAGACCGAGTTCCTCGGAAGTATTTCAAATCACGAGGTTTACGAATTCTATCAGAACAATCCCGTTGATCTTTTTATAAGTACAAGCAAGAGCGAGGGACTGCCTGTTTCAATGATGGAGGCGGCTTCGTTCGGTATTCCGATAATCTCTACCGATGTCGGCGGAGTCGGTGAAATCGTCAGGGACGGGTATAACGGCTGTCTTTTGAACGAAAATGCCGATCCCGACGAGTTTGCGAATTTTATAAGACGTTTTTATGATATGGACAGGGCGGAAAGAGCCGTGTTCAGGAAAAATTCCAGGACGCTTTGGGAAACAAGGTTTGATGCAAACAAAACCTATTCCGAAATGTTCCCTGCACCGATGCTTTCGGGCTCATAAGGAAAGGACGATTATGGTATCGCTGAGTAAAGGTGTTCTCAAGTTCAAATCTGACGCCTATGAACGGGCGAAGTACTTTTATGAAGTGCTGTTTCTCATCCATATGGTTGTCGTGTTTGCCTTTTACAATACAAAGATGGTTGCACCGGTATTCGGAATCGGGCTGTTCGTTGCAGCCCTCATAGTTCAGTTTGAAAGAAACAGGAACAGCGTTATGATTCCGTTTAATACGGTTTGGTATTTCGTTTTAATTTTGTTCGGCGCACTATCGGGTATGTGGGCGCAGTTTTTTACGTCGTATAACGTAGCCTTTTTGGTAAGGCTCGTTGTAATTATGCTGATATGTGCGTCAATTTCAATCTATGTTGACGATATGGAGGATCTTGACAGAATACTTTCTATGTTCATCGCCGCATCGGTAATTATTGTCCTGCTCGAATTTACCGCAGTCCCGAGCGATGGCTGGAAAAACGGCGGAGTGGGAAGATATTTCAGCGGAATTAACCCGAACGACATTACCGTTTGGATTGACTTTGCCGCGGCGGCTGCGTTCTACCGTGCGTATGTGAATGAAAAAAGATGGATGTATATTGTCGTTGCACTTTTTATTGTTTTTTGTTCCTTTTCCGGATCGAGAAAAGGATTGCTTGCGGCGGTGGCGGCTCCTCTCTTGATAGTTGTTCTCTCAACTCACAAGAACGGATATGCACTGCGTGTTATTGCGGCGATTCTTCTCGTTGCGGGGCTTTTCCTACTGGTTATGGAAAATGAAACGCTGTATTCGGCGATCGGAAAAAGACTTGAAAGAATGTTTGATACATTCAAGGGCGAGGATTCCGACGGAAGTATAAGGATGAGACAGCATTATATTGACGTTGCAAAGGATATGTTTCGACAGTCACCGATAATCGGCAAGGGAATGGGCAATTACAGTCGTATCCTTGAGTCCGAATACGCAAGCGGCAACTTTTACAGCCACAACAATTATTGGCAGATTCTCAGCGAGATGGGAATGATAGGTGCCCTCATATATTTTTCAATGTATGCTTACTGCCTCATTTCCTTTATCCGTGGATACTTTATACAAAAAAGAAAGATAGCAATTCTTTTTCTGACTGCTATTTTAATGATGATTGTACTTGATACCGGTATAGTCAGCTACTGCACGAAGTACGGACAGATGATTATATCTCTCTGTTATTGCGGAACATATGCAATGAAAACTGACGGCGGCAGAAGATACAGGTATGAAAAGGCATAAAAAATATGGAGTGATTTAATGAGATCCGAAAAGAAAAACCAAAAGGGATTGGAAATAAATGTGGTGGCATTTTTCAAGGAGCTTTCAAAAAAGCTCTGGATTGTGTTGATAGTTGCACTGATCGGTGCGATTATCGGTGCGGTCGTTTCCGAGGCGACGAAGAAGGAAACCTACACGTCGACCGCTTCTTTCGTTGTCAACACCTCATCGGACAGCGAAAAGGCTTCAAGCAATGATATTTATGTTCAGATTAATATGGCGGGTACTTTCAGATACATTCTTTCAAGCCGTGTTATGAAGAACGCAATTGTTGAGAAATGTACGCCGAAGGTGGATTTCGGAA
>USJJ01000028.1 GCA_900554995.1 uncultured Ruminococcus sp.
CCCCGTCATCCGCTCCATTTTGAGGCAGAAACCTCCAAGGGCTCGAAAAGGTCGGTTCGCCGCAAGGCGAATTTCAACAGTCCGGTGAACTGTTGAAAAGACCGTGGGCGTGTCGGCAAGCGGAAGCGCAGCCGAGCGAGCCCCGTCATCCGCTCCATTTTGAGGCAGAAACCCCCAAGGGCTCGAAAAGGTCGGTTCAAGGTTTCCCTCTTTACATAGTGAGTTTCGGCTCACATTTATATTCGGCGCCATAGCCAAGTGGTAAGGCACGAGTCTGCAAAACTCCGATTCCCCAGTTCAAATCTGGGTGGCGCCTCCATCAAAAGCACTTCCAAAGAAGTGCTTTTTCCTTTGCAAGGGTGGCAGGGAAAGTCAGTTTGAACATAAAATATCAGCTATTAACAAGCGGAAAGAACCTCACAATTGAAGTTCTTTCCGTTCGTTTATTTATTATAAATTCTGTTGGTGACGAAGGTCGTGACTCCCATAGCGTAATATTTCTGCATTGTTTCCTTGTCGTCGATCGTCCAGCAGGCGAGGGGAATGCCGGCGTCTTGGAGCTGTTTGATCTTCTTTTTGCTGTTCGTCTTTTGGTGACCGTTAAAGCTGACGCCGATTGTCGGATCGTCAAGGCATTTTTGAAGATTTTTCTTATTCAGCTTCGACACGAGCGCATAGAGAGCGATGTCGGGATTTTTCTCCCTGACCTTTGTAAGAGCCGTGCGGTCAAAGGAAATGACTGAGCAGGACTCCGTAAATCCGTTCCTGTCGATTATTTTGAGCAGCTCGTCAAGTCCGTCGTTGGTGTAATCCTTTATTTCGATCATCGGTCTGAGGTTGTTTTCAAGGCACACCTTGAGAATTTGATCTAATGTTGAAATCTTCAGGCTGCCGTAATTCTTATGATTTGCGCCGTTATCAATGTTTGCCGTTATCAGATCATAATATGTATATGACGAGATCTTTCCTTTTTTATCCGTCAATCCCTTGATGTCGGCGTCGTGCGAAACGACCCAAACGCCGTCCGCCGTTTGCCTTACGTCGATTTCAACGGTGTCAAAGCCGTATTCGGCGGCTTTCTTGATTGCGGGAATTGTGTTTTCGGGGGCTTGGCAGGAATAGCCACGGTGCGCTATGAGGTGAATCTTGTCACGGTCAGTTTTCTTGATGAAAGCCTCGGACAGTGATATCGGGCTTTTCGCCGTGTATCTTTTGCGGCTCGCTGCGGCGGTGGAAATCAGCGGCGCCGAGATTGCGGCAATGAGAATTATAACCGCCAGAACGATGGGCCATTTCTTCCTTTTTATGATACGGAATGATCGCTTGACAGATTCTTTGTTCATAACAAAACCTCCGAATTGATTTTTATTATAGTTTATATCATTCGGAGAATAATGTCAAATAGGATATCTGCCGACGGTGTATTGCCGCCGGCATTATATTAAACGGACATTGTCAGGTCACGGCTTTTCTGCGGACAGGATGTCACCGCAGACCAATATCCGTTGATCTTAGTCTTTACATCCTGTTACAGTATATGCCCGCAGAGTTTGTCGGGTCTCAAAAAAATAGCGGAGCCGACTCGGAATGAGCCTGCTCCGCCGTTTTTTTGCTGTTATTTATCCTTGTTTTCTTCCGCTTCTTTATTTTCCTTATACTCGTTGTATTTTTCGGAAACGGTCTCAAGAACGGATTCGGTCTTTTCCTTTACCGTCTCTGTCGTTTCCTTTATGAAACGCTTGATCTTGTTTGAGCTCGTTTTCGGGAACTCGCTGTCACGGATTTTTACCTTTGTGATCTGCTTGTATATCGGAAGCTCGACGCACGCTTTCTTGATGCTCTTGAGCACCTCGGCGGGCGTTTTCTTTTCCTCAAGATAAACCTCGGCGGTGAGACTGCTCTCGTTGCCGTCCTTATCCTTTTCGCCGCTGACGACGACCTCGTTTACATAGTCGATGTCCTGAATGTAGCCCTCAATTTCCTCGGGATAAACATTCTTGCCGTTGTTGAGGACGATGACATTTTTCTTTCTGCCGGAGATGATAAGCTGATCCTTTTCATTGATGTAGCCGTAATCACCCGTGTAGAACCATCCGTCCTTAAGCACCTCGGCGGTTAGCTCGGGCTGTTTGTAGTAGCCGATCATAACGATGTCGCCCTTGACGCAGATTTCGCCTATGCCCTCATCGTTCGGCTGATCAATCCGCCATTCGATACACGGCAGCTTGATTCCGACGGTCTTGAAATCGTTATACATATCGTGGTTTGCACAGACGAGCGGGGAGCATTCGGTTATACCGTAGCCGTTGATGAGGTCAAGTCCGATATCGTCGAAGAATTTCGCAACCTCGGGTCTGATCGGCGCACCGCCGCATACGATTTTCTTGAGCTTTCCGCCGAAGCCCTCAAGAATAAATCCGAAAAATTCACGGCGCTTGTCGATTCCCTGAGCACGAAGCTCGTTGCTCTTTTTGACGAGTGCGTTGAACTGCTCCTCCATTCCCTGCTTCTGAATGTTTTTCATTATACGCTTATACATTGACTCCGCAATTGCGGGAACAACATAGACGTATGACGGCTTGTAAATCACAAGATTTTTGAGAATTGCGGGCAGACTTTCGTTGATGCAGAGCGTTGAATGATGATGGAGCGAAACGAGAATGTCGCTGACCGCCTCATAGGTATGATGATAGGGCAGGAGGGAGAGTCCAGTGTCGTAAACGGTCGAAACCATAAGCCCGTAGTATACGCTTGAGACAAGGTTGTGCTCGGAAAGCATAACACCCTTTGAAAATCCGGTTGTACCCGAGGTGTAAACAAGGAGCTTCAGCTCATTCGGATCGCTCTGCTCGGCGAGAAATGCCGTCGGGTCAAGCGATTTGCCCTTTTCAAGCGCCCTGTCATATGAGAGGAACTTACCGTCGTCCTCAGTCCTGCCGAACACGATAAAATGCTTGACATTTTCGAGCTTATCAAGGTTGTTCTTAAAAAGCTCCTCATATTTCAGATCGCAGAATACAACCGAACATTCGCTGTCATTGATAACGTGGAAAATATCCGCCTCGGGCAGAACCCTGTCTACGGGGACGAATACTCCGTCACTGCGAAGTGTTGTGATGTATGCGGTTATCCATTCATATGAATTTTTGCCGATGCAGGCGACGTGCCTCTTGTCGGCTGAAATATCGTTGAGAAATGCTCCGAGAGCCGTGACCGTATCGACAAACTGAGAAAAGGTAATTTCACGGATCCCGTCGTTCTCCTTGAATTTATATGCGATCTTATCTCCGGCGTCCCTGACGGCAAGCTCAAGCATTTCCTTTATTGATGAAAACGGCTGAACGTCATAGAGCGGATATTTGATTTTTCTCTTCATAAGCAATACCTCCCGGTTACTGAACTAAATTATCGCATTTGAAAATTAAAAAGTCAATGGACGATTTGCCAATTATTTGTGAACAAAAATAGGCTTATATGTACCTTTTTTAGTTATTTATACTTTATTTTCGGCATAGAAATTATATGAGGTGATAATATGGAAGAGGCAAAAAGCATACCTGAGGAGACTGCCGAAAGGACGACGGAAAAAAGGAGCAGTCCCGTTAATACGGTTATGATTGTGCAGACGGTTGTCTGCATAATTGCAGTGCTGATTGTCTTTCTTATCGGCAGGCTCAGTCCGCAGACCTTTGATTTTATAAAAGACGAATACAACAGAATAATGTCGATTGATATGGGCGCCGATGAAATGGCGGCGTCGGCAAAGAGCGTAATTGACAACGCGGTTATCCCGTCTCAAAAGAAGGAGGAAGAGACTGCAAAATCCCACGAAAAGGAAAGCACCGATCAGTCGAAAACCGAATCGGACGACCGCACGATGGCGGTTATGTCGCTTTTTAAAAGCAATGAGGAAATAACCGTTCCCGTCCACGGAGAGATCACATCGGAATACGGCAACAGGACAAATCCCGTCTCCGGGGAATATCTGATGCACTCGGGCGTGGATATTGCCGCCGACTCGGGTACGGCGATCCGTGCGGCTTACTCGGGCATTGTCAGCGATGTCGGAAGCAACAGCGTCGGCGGAAATTATATAAGCCTTGTCCACAAGGACGGCAGCGAAACGCTTTACTGCCACTGCTCAAAAATTATTGCCAAAAAAGGCGACGTTATTCGCGCAGGGGAAGCAATAGCTCTGGTCGGAAGCACTGGGAGAAGCACGGGACCGCATCTGCATTTTGAAATGTGCATAGGGGACAAGACGGTTGATCCGCTCATCTATCTGCCCGTGAAGAACGGAGAGATATGAGGATTAAAATAAGGGGCGTAACCCTGATAATCAATTATTATTTCATTGCCGTGCTGACGCTTATGCTCGTCGTTTTCAGAAACGAAAGTATTCTTCTCTGTTTCGTTTTCTGTATTCTTCACGAGCTGGGGCATTTGACGGCAATGTTTTTTCTCGGCGAAAGAGTGAGAAACGTCACTCTCGGCTATTTCGGGATGAGGATCGACTGCGGCGGACGCATTATGTCCCGACTTCACGAAACGCTGATCGCCGCCGCCGGACCTGCCGTCAATCTGATATTGGCGTTCGTGTGCCGTATTATGAATTTTGATGAGGCGTTCGGAATGAATATCGGTCTTGCGGCGTTCAATCTTCTGCCCGTTTCAATGCTTGACGGCGGAAGAATCCTTTCGTCATTCGCCGGCGACCGAATTGTGAAAAACGTCGGAATTGCCGTCGGCATATTTCTCTGCGCCCTCGGCGCAGCAGCCGCAGTGTATACAAAAAATAATTTTCTTATTCTTATTGTGTCCCTTTATGTGCTCATCGGCGCAATTAAAAACAATTGAAAATAATTCCATAGAATAAATCCCGACGGGTGAAAGAAAATAATGTCAGGGTGATTCTATGGAATTTTTAACGGCATTTTTAATCGGAGGGCTGATCTGCGTTGTCGGTCAGACTCTCATTGACGCAACGAATATAACGCCGGCGAGGATACTCGTGATCTTCGTTGTGCTCGGCGTTGCGCTGGAGGCGGTCGGGCTTTATCAGCCCCTCGTTGACTTCGCAGGATGCGGCGCAACCGTTCCGCTGACGGGCTTCGGCTACACGCTCGCCAGAGGCACAGAAAAGATGATCGGCGAGCAGGGCTGGCTCGGAATACTGACCGGACCGTTCAGCGCAGGAGCGGCGGGAATTGCGACCGCACTTATCTCGGGACTGATTGTTTCCGCAGTCACAAAGCCCGGAAATAAATAAAAAAGGAGTAAGCATTTCGCTTACTCCGCTCTGCTTAATATGACGGCTTATTTAGCCTCTACCTCAACGGGCTCCTCTGCATCACAGCATGAGCAGGAAACATAATCGCTCTCGTCATCGTCTGCAACCTCGTTCTTGCAGGGAAGAACCTTTGTTACAAGATAATAAACGCCTGCAATTGCGCCTGCGATGGCAACAAGGATACCTACAACCTTAAAAATTTTCTTTATAACATCGCACATAGTTGAAAACCTCCAAATGTTTTATTTACCTAATTATAGTATAGGAGCAAAATAAAGTCAAGTCTTTTTGAGATAAATTCATTTTTTATACACAAATGCAGGGCATTGTAATACTCCCGAAAAAAACAAAAGGACGGAAATAATCCCGTCCGTTATGCCGCATTCCGATCAGTCTGCAAGGAGCTTTGCAAGAGCCGACTTCTTTCTGGCAGCGTTGTTTTTGTGAATAAGGTTCTTAGCGCAAGCCTGATCTACCTTCTTGATAGCTGCTCTTACAACTGCTTCCTTGTCTGCTGCATTTGTCTCAGCAGCAACGTGAGCCTTCTTGATAGCGGTCTTCATTGCAGAATTTCTTGACTTGTTGCGTGCAGCCTTGGTCTGGTTAACAAGCACTCTTTTCTTAGCTGATTTAATGTTTGCCATTGTTGCACCTCCTTTAATAAATGCATTACACAGTTAGTTATGATATCATTAAAACGCTTAAATTGCAAGTGTTTTTTTCGATATTTTTTAAAAAAGACCGATTATTTTTTATATATTTCGATTGGAGAGAGATTTAATGGATTTAAGAACCGACCTTGCGCTTGAAAAACGTGAGCTGCTCGGCAGAGAAGAGCCCGAGGGAGTCGAAAGCGAAGAGTCCGATCAAGGCGGCGTTAAATTCACCAAAATCAGGGTGATTAACGAAAAGGGGAGCGAGGCTCTCGGCAAGCCGATCGGCACATACATCACCGCCGAAATACCCGAGCTGATGAAAAATCCCGTCACCGACGAGGATATGATAGAGGCGGTTGCCGCACAGCTGAGGTCGCTCCTGCCGAAGGACGGGTCGATACTTGCCGTCGGTCTCGGCAACACCCGAATAACGCCCGACGCAGTGGGACCGAAGAGTATTTCAATGGTGCTGGCAACTCGGCATATCGGAAAGGAGCTGTCGGACGAAATCGGTCTCGGCGAGCTCAGAAGCGTTGCGGGCTTCGTCCCCGGTGTGCTCGGACGGACGGGGCTTGAGGCGGCGGAGTCGGTAAAGGGACTTGTCGGTGCGGTGTCGCCGTCGGCAATAATTGTTGTTGACGCACTCGCCGCAAGAAAGCTGTCAAGGCTCGGCACAACGATCCAGATCTCGGATATAGGAATAATCCCGGGGTCGGGCGTCGGAAATGCGAGAAAGGAGATAACCGAGCGCTCCGTCGGCGTTCCCGTAATATCGGTCGGGATTCCGACTGTCGTTGACGTCGGTACGCTTGTTGCCGATCTGACAGGCTCAAACAGCGAGATTCCGAGCGAAAGCCGTGATATGATAATCACACCGCGTGAGATTGATATCGTGATCGAGCGTGCGTCCGAGCTGATCGGAATGTCGATAAACAAGGCACTCCAGCCCGACATATCCGTCGACGAGATGATGATGCTTGTCGGGAACTGACTACCTTATCTGCGATACGGTGCCCAGACCTATTGCGTAGCTGTTGATCTGGTCAATGTCGCTCTGACCCACGGCGTCGTCAAAGTCCGTGTCTGCGGCAAATTTAACGCAGTCGGAATATTCGCCCATTCCGTTTTCGATGCAGGAGACAATCACGGAGTCCTCACCGTTTATTTTGCAGTCGCCGTTGACATCGCCGAACAGTATAATCGTATATGACTTGTAAAGTGCTCCGCGGATAGTATAAATATTGAGGACGGAACCCGTTCCGTTGCCGAGGGCTGTCGGCACAAATTCGGCACTGCCCGTACCCTCGGTTACGGTTACATAGCTTGCAATATCCGCATATCCCTCGTCAAGTCCGTAGATGTAGCCTTTTTTTGAATCGGAAATAACGGTTGTGGACAGGTCAAAGACAATCTCGGGCTTAACCTCGCCGTAGTCGAGCATTTCGACCGCATTGAGGCTCTTGTATTTATATCTCTTGGCTGTGGAGACCGAGGTGTTTGAGATTACGATCTTGGTCGAGGCTTTTCTTATCGCATTGTATACGTCGTCAACCGATCTGTCGGGGTAGACGGAAAGATACAGCGCAGCGCAGGATGCAACAAGCGGAGCCGCCTGAGATGTACCTTTCATAACGGAAAAACTTCCCTTTTTTATGCCGCAGCCGACTATCGCATATCCCGGAGCGGCAATGTCATAATACTGACCGTCGTCCTCATCGTAGTTTGAAAAATCGGTGAGCATCGACGTGTTTACCTGATCGCTTGCCATAACGCCGATAACATTGCTTGCGGCGGCAGGGTAGGAGAGACCCGTCTTGCTTCCCATAGCGGAATTGCCCGCCGAGGCGATTATAACCGTTCCCGAATTGTAGGCGGAGTCCACGGCATTGCGGATGATGTTGGGATAAAAATCCGATACGCCGAGCGACATACTGATTATGTCGGCATTGTGCTGCTTTGCATAATTTATGCCTGCGGCAACCGCATCGGCAGTGATTGCGGTGTAGTAGACATCGTTGCCGTCGGCGTCCTTTTTCGTTGTTGCGTCACCGTTTGCAACCCTTATGAGCATAAGCTCTGCGCCGAAAGCCGCTCCGACGAAGTTTGAACCGTTCGACGCCATTCCGATTATACCGGCAACGTTTGAGCCGTGTGCGCTGTCGGCGAGCGCAGTGCCGTTCCTGTAAACGGGCGAAATATCGGCGGAATCGTTTGCGACGTTCCAGCCGTGGTTGCCGCTGCCGTCGTCCCAGAGATGTGTCGGGAAATCGGTCGCATCGACATAGAAGCCGTTGTCAATAACCGCAACGGTAACGCCCTCGCCGCAGGTCTGATATTTTTCCCAGGCGTCGGGGATTTTCATAACGGTGTCGAGATACCATCTTTCATAATTAACGTAGTTGTTTGACGGGGCGGTCAGCTCCCTCGGCGTCGTGTAGCCGCAGGTTTCAAAAAGATAGTTCGGCTCGGCGTAGCTTACACCGTCGATCTTTTCAAGCTCACGGCAGGTTTTTTTAACGTCTCCGCTGATCTTCGCAACATATGTAACGGTTCTTGAGGTCACGGAGGATGTGGTGAAAAGGGAGCTGTCCTCATAGGTGTTGACCTCCCTCGTCTGAGTAACGCCGAGAGCCGAAAGACGTGATTTGAAAGTGCTGCTCGCTCTGCGTGCTCCGCCCGAGGAGGGGGTGGTGTATTCAAAAATAACCTCGCCGTCAACATAGTCTGCGCCGACCGTGTCCTCGGCAAACGATGTGACGGGCAGACAGACGAGTGCAATGACTGCGGCGGTCAGAATACAGATTATTTTTTTGAATTTCATAATATCACATCCTTCGGTAAAAATAGTATGGGGTGATTATTTTGAAAAGAATTACAGCTTTATTAATTTCAATTGTACTGCTTGTCCCGATGTGTTCCTGCTCGGCGGATATGCCCGACGGCGAGATCACCGAAATGACAACGGCGGAAAATGTTGCAGGCAAGACTCGGAAGAAGACGTCGGCAACCTACACGGGCTATCCCGCGCTTGAACAGGTTACGCTGAAATGCGCCGATCCCGAAAACTCAAGGGGTCTTGCAACCGCAAAGATCTCACATTCCTACGGAGTTGCAAAGGACGGCAAGCCGCATCAAATCTCCGTCGATTCGGAAAAATTCTTTGAGTCGAAGAATTATAAGGCGGTGACGTATGACACGAAAGCTCAGGGAAAGGTGCTCTACCTGACCTTCGACTGCGGTTACGACAACGGATATACGGATAAAATTCTCGACACGCTCAAGCAAAAGAATGTCAAGGCGGCATTTTTCTGTACGGTTGACGAGATGAAGTCGGCTCCCGAGGTTATCGCACGTATGATTAAGGAGGGCCACATCGTCGGAAACCATTCGACCACGCACCCGTCGTTCGACGAGATCAGCCGCAGTGAGATGACAAAGGAGATTGGGGACTGCGACAATTATCTGCGCTCAAACTTCGGATATACCTCGCCGTATTTCCGCTTTCCGAAAGGCGAATATTCCGAGTGTGCGCTTGAGCTTGTCGGCTCGCTCGGATACACGAGCGTTTTCTGGTCGCTTTCATACGCCGACTGGGACACAAAAGCGCAAAAGGGCGCAGATTATGCTTTTGAAAAAGTAACGTCACGTCTGCATCCGGGTGCGATAATTCTTCTGCACGCCGTCTCCTCCGACAATGCGGGAGCAATGGCACGGATTATAGACTATGCGAGGGAGCAGGGCTACGAATTCAAAAGCCTTGACGATTTGAAATTATAATTATAATTATACAAAATAATTATATCATATGTCGAATTCCGTTACAACAATTTTTTTAAAATCTTAGACATCTTGCAATTGAAGCTGTGAAATGCTATAATTGACCCTATCAAATAAATCGGAGGAATAAATTATGGCTTCACAGCTTTCTATGCCCGCAAAGGGCGACATGATCGCAATTATGACAACTAACAGGGGCACAATCAAATTCAAGCTCTTCCCGAACGAGTGCCCGAAAACCGTAGAGAATTTCACAACTCACGCCAAAAACGGCTACTATGAGGGTATCATCTTCCACCGTGTAATCAATAATTTTATGATTCAGGGCGGCGACCCGACAGGTACCGGCAGGGGCGGAGAGAGCATCTGGGGCGCACCCTTTGAGGATGAGTTTGACCTCGGACTTCACAATGTCAGAGGCGCACTTTCAATGGCAAACGCAGGTCCCGGCACGAACGGAAGCCAGTTCTTCATCGTCCAGGCAGGCACGGTTGACGGCAACCTTATGGGTCAGATGGAAATGATCGGCGAGAAGATGTTCCCGGCTGACTGTATCGCAGACTATAAAAAGGTCGGCGGAACTCCGTGGCTTGATTTCAAGCACACCGTTTTCGGTCAGGCTTATGAGGGAATGTTCCGGTATAAGGAAGCCTATACCTGTTTTCAATATTGTTTGTCAATGGATACAACGAATGTGG
>USJJ01000029.1 GCA_900554995.1 uncultured Ruminococcus sp.
TCTGCCTTACCCTGCCAAGATGTTTCAGGTAAATCATCGCCTGCTACAGCGTAAAGGTGACAATATACTGTCTTTGTTGTTCCCCACTCTGCAGGGAGATTAGATGCGTCAAAATAGATTTTTGTGTCGGTTTCTTCAGCTGATGCAGAGAATATGGTCAAGCCTGAAAAACAGGATACAGCCATAAGAACTGCAAGCACCAAACTGAGAACCTTGGATGATTTTTTCATCGCTAATTCCTCCTTTTTTGTTACTCAAATTTCGAGTAATTACATTATATATCAAAATGCTCACATTTACAAGTGGTTTTTGGCAAGTTTGTAAATTTTTTCTAATTCTTGTTTTAAACCTATTGTTATGCGCCAACATTTGGTGTTTTCACTTGACAACAGTTGCAAATAATTGTATTATTTTAATGGTTATTTTTATCTATCTATCTGTTAAGAGAGGTTAAGTTATGGAAAACAGCAAAAAAACCATGGATAAAATCGTTGCCCTGTGTAAAAACAGAGGCTTTGTTTACCCAGGCTCCGAAATTTACGGCGGTCTTGCAAACACATGGGATTACGGTCCGCTCGGAGCAAGACTTAAAAACAATGTCAAGGACACCTGGAGAAAGCGTTTTATTCAGGAACGAAAGAACAGCTATGAGGTTGATGCGGACATACTTATGCACCCGAAAGTTTGGGAGGCAAGCGGTCACGTTGCCAGTTTCTCCGACCCGCTTCTTGACTGTAAGGAGTGCAAAATGCGTCACAGAGCAGACCAGCTCATCGACAATTTTGACCCGGAGGCTCATGCGGACGGTATGACGAAGGAGGAGATGTTTGATTACATCAAGGCTCATTCGATTCCATGTCCGAACTGCGGTAAACATAATTTTACGGACATCAGAGAATTTAATCTTATGTTCCAGACATACAGGGGAGTTACGAACGATGCAAAGAGCATTATTTATCTTCGCCCCGAAAACGCACAGGGCGAATATGTTAACTACCTGAATGTACAGCGCAGCATGAGGGCTAAGCTCCCGTTCAGCATCGGTCAGATCGGTAAGGCTTTCAGAAATGAGATCACCCCGGGCAACTTCACTTTCAGAACGATCGAGTTCGAGCAGATGGAGTTCCAGACCTTCTGTAAGGAGGGCGCGGATACCGAGCTTTACGAGTATTTCAAAAACTACGGTCATCAGTATTATATGGATCTCGGCATTGCAGAGGAACATCTCCGTTTCCACGATCACGAGAAGCTCGCTCATTATGCAAAGGCAGCTTGCGATATCGAATTTCTCTTCCCGTTCGGTTGGGGCGAGGTCAACGGTACGCATAACAGAACGAACTTCGACCTCACAAGACATCAGGAATACAGCGGTCAGAAGCTCGAATACCTTGATCCCGAGACAAACGAAAGATATATACCTTTTATTATAGAGTCAACATACGGACTTGACAGAACCGTTCTTGCTCTCCTCTGTGAAGCATATGACGAGGAGGTTATCGACGCCGAGAAGAACGATACAAGAGTTGTTCTCCACCTTAAGCCGTCGATCGCCCCGTATAAGGCAGCGGTTCTTCCTCTTTCAAAGAAGCTCTCAGCAGACGCTCTCAAGGTTTATGAAAAGCTCCAGAAGGACTTTATGGTTGACTTTGATGAGACAGGCTCGATCGGCAAGAGATACCGCCGTGAGGACGAGATCGGAACTCCGTTCTGTATCACATTCGACTTTGATTCCCTTGAGGACAACTGCGTAACCGTTCGTGACAGAGACACGATGGAGCAGGTTCGTATGCCGATTGATGAGATCAGTGAATATATTTCCTCAAAGATAACATTCTAAATATAGGGCTTAATTTGTAAACAAAAATGCAATATATAAATTGATTGGAAGGCAAAGCTATGAAAAAAATCAAATTTACCGAAACCGTACTCCGTGACGCTCAGCAGTCGCTGATCGCAACGAGAATGCCGTTTGAAACTTTTGAGCCGATTCTTTCAACCATGGACAAGGCGGGCTATTACTCGCTTGAGTGCTGGGGCGGCGCAACATTTGATTCGTGTCTGCGTTACCTGAACGAGGATCCGTGGGAGAGACTCAGAAAGATTCGTAAGGCTTGTCCGAATACAAAGCTTCAGATGCTTCTCAGAGGACAGAATCTTCTCGGCTACAAGCATTATCCGAACGACGTTGTAAGAAAGTTCGTTGCAAAGAGCGTTGAAAACGGAATCGACATCATCAGAATTTTTGATGCACTCAACGACGTCAGAAACCTTGAGGTTGCAGTTGATCAGACGATCAAGTCAGGCGCTCACGCATCGGGTACTATCTGCTACACGCTCAGCCCCGTGCACAACACAAAGGCTTATATCAAGCTCGCCAAGGATATGGAGAATATGGGCGTTCAGTCTATCTGTATCAAGGATATGGCAGGTATAATCAGCCCGAAAGAGGCATATGAGCTTGTCGGCGCATTGAAAGAAAATGTCAAACTGCCGATCATCCTCCATACGCACTGCACAACGGGTCTCGGACCGATGACCTTGCTCAAGGCAGCGGAAGCAGGTGTTGATGTTATTGATACAGCAATTTCGAGCTTCTCGGGCGGTACAAGCCAGCCTGCAACGGAAACTCTCAACTATATCCTCACTCAGGAAGGCTACAAGACGGGACTTGACACCGATGTTCTCAAGCAGATCAATGATTTCTTCAAGCCTGTTAAGGCGGATGCACTCAAGAGCGGACTGCTTAATCCTGTTGTCCTTTCAACCGATACCGACGCTCTGACATATCAGGTTCCGGGCGGAATGCTTTCAAACCTTGTTGCTCAGCTCACCGCTCAGAAGAAGATGGACAAGTTCGAGGAGGTTCTTGAGGAAACTCCGAGAGTAAGAAAAGACCTCGGTTATCCGCCGCTCGTTACTCCGATGAGCCAGATGGTCGGCGTTCAGGCAACGTCGAATGTTCTTGCAGGCGAGAGATACAAGAATGTTTCCAAGGAGATCCGTGCCTATGTAAGAGGCGAGTACGGCAAGGCTCCCGGAAAGATTGATCCCGAGCTTATCAAAAAGGTTCTCGGCGACGAAAAGCCGATTAAAGGCAGATATGCCGATACTCTCGGTGACGGTTACGAGGCTGCAAAGGCTGAGATCGGCGCAAAGGCTCACAGCGAAGAGGATGTTCTTTCATACATTGCATTCCCCACTCAGGCCGAAGCGTTCTTCGACAAGCGTGACGAAAGAGCGAAGAACACCTTTAAATATTCCATTGAAAAAATTGATTAAGGAGGAACGAAGATATGTATATGACTCCTAATTTGCTCGGTGTTTTTGCCCAGATTTACGGTTCAAACGACGCTATGGATTTCGGTAAGGCTGCACTTGTTGCGGTTGTCGGATTTGTTACCGTTATTGCAATTCTTGCGATTATCGCACTGTTCATCAAGGCAATCGCCGCAATCTTTGACAAGACAAGCAAAGCCGCTAAGCCTACGGTTCCGGCTCCGGCACCTGCGGCTCCTGCGGCACCGATTGCTCAGCCGGCACAGCCCGGTGTCGAGCTTGTTAATGTTGACGAGCCGACGGCTGCGGTTATTATGGCGATAGTAAGTCATCAGAGCGGCATAAGCCTTGACAGGCTTGCGTTCAAATCCATTAAATTATCGGAGGACAAGTAAATGAAATATGTTGTTACTTTAAACGGAAAAAAATATGAGGTTGAGGTCAATGAAAGTGAAGCAGTGATCACCTCTGTAAGCAATGCCGCTCCCGCAGCTCCTGTTGCTCCCGTTGCGGCTCCCGCACAGGCTCCGGCTGCAAGCACGGCTCCCGGCGCACCGGCGGCAGTAGTCGGTACAGCGGTCAGCGGAACACAGATCACATCTCCGATGCCCGGAACAATTCTCAAGCTGAATGTCAGCGAGGGTCAGGCTGTTAAGGCGGGCGATGTTGTTCTTATCCTTGAAGCTATGAAAATGGAAAACGAGATCGTTGCTCCCTGCGACGGCACGATCAAGCAGCTCCTTGTTTCAAAGGGATCGACTGTTGACACGGATCAGATTCTTGCAGTTTTATAATAAAGGACGGTATTCAAGATGGACTTAATTTTAAATGTTTTGAAAGGCTTGTGGGAATCGTCCGGATTTGCAACTCTTGAGTGGCAGAACCTTGTTATGATTCTGGTTTCGTTTGTATTCCTTTTCCTTGCCATTCATCCTAAATTCAGATTTGAACCGCTTCTTCTGGTTCCTATCGCATTCGGTATTCTTCTTGCAAACCTCCCCGGTGCAGGCATTATGGATGACCTCACCGCAGGTCAGATTTTCGGCGGCGACGGTTCGCTTGCCGGCCAGGGTGAACACTGGTATGATTCGGGCGTATTGCGAATTATTTATGCCGGCGTTAAATCCAACATATTCCCGTGCCTTATTTTTATGGGCGTCGGTGCGATGACGGATTTCGGTCCGCTTCTTTCAAACCCCGTCAGCCTGCTTCTCGGTGCGGCGGCACAGCTCGGTATTTATGTTGCATTCCTTATCGCTATCGCACTCGGCTTCAACCCGCAGGAGGCAGCTTCAATCGCTATCATCGGCGGTGCCGACGGTCCGACGGCTATTTACCTGACGTCGAAACTGGCGTCGCATCTTCTTGCGCCTATTGCGCTTGCGGCGTACTCGTATATGGCTCTTATTCCGCTTATTCAGCCTCCGATTATGAAGGCTCTCACAACGAAGAAAGAGCGTGAGGTCAAGATGACCCAGCTCAGAAAGGTAACAAAGACAGAGAAGATCATCTTCCCGGTAATCGTTCTTGTTCTTGTTGCGCTCATTCTTCCGTCGGTTGCTCCGCTTCTCGGTATGTTCATGCTCGGCAACCTTTTCCGTGAGTGCGGCGTTGTTGACAGACTTTCCGATGTTGCTCAGAATGCACTTAACAATATCATTGTTATTCTTCTCGGTGTTACCGTCGGTGCAACTGCAAACGGTCAGACCTTCCTTCAGCTTCAGACTCTTAAGATTGTTGCTCTCGGTCTTATCGCTTTCGCATTCTCAACAGTCGGCGGCGTTCTCCTCGGAAAGCTCCTTTATCTCATTACAGGCGGCAAGATCAATCCGCTCATCGGTGCGGCAGGCGTTTCCGCTGTTCCAATGGCGGCACGTGTTGCTCAGAATGAGGGCAGAAAGTATAACCCGACCAACTTCCTTCTCATGCACGCTATGGGTCCGAACGTTGCAGGTGTTATCGGTTCTGCTGTTGCGGCAGGCTTCCTGCTTATCATGTTCCAGTAATTTTCAAAGACAGGTTCGTTCGGCGAGCCTGTCTTTTTTTCAATATGGTAATGAAATAAATTAATTTCAAAAAACACTTGATTTATTCTTGATTTTGCGATAGAATAAGACAATTTATATTCTGAGTGGAGGTTGTATGTAATATGACATTTGATGAAAAATTCGGAAAAGAGGGTTTGACGTTTGACGATGTCCTGCTCATTCCTGCGGAATCGGACATTCTTCCCAGGGACATTGATATCTCAACAAAACTTTCCGACACGATTGTTCTCAACACGCCTATTCTGACGGCGGCTATGGATACGGTTACGGAAGCGCCTATGGCTATCGCAATCGCACGTGAGGGCGGTATCGGTGTTATCCACAAGAATATGCCGATGGAGCTTCAGGCTCAGGAGGTTGATAAGGTTAAGCGCTCGGAAAACGGCGTAATTGCTCAACCGTTCAGTCTTACTCCGGATCACTATGCATATGATGCCGAGAATCTCTGCAAAAAATATAAGATTTCGGGTGTTCCGATCTGTGATGAAAACGGAAAGCTCGTCGGAATTCTCACAAACCGTGATATGAGATTTATGACGGATTTCAATATCAAGATCAGCGAGGTTATGACAAAGGATCACCTTGTTACCGCTCCCGTCGGCACAACTCTTGAGGAGGCTAAGAAGATTCTTATGAAGCACAGAATCGAAAAGCTCCCCCTTGTTGACGATGAGGGTTACCTTAAGGGTCTTATTACAATAAAGGATATCGAAAAGAGTGTTCAGTATCCCAATTCCGCACGTGACAAGGGCGGCAGACTTCTCTGCGGTGCGGCAATCGGTGCAACCGCAGATGTTCTTGACAGAGCGTCAATGCTCGCAAAGGCAGGAGCTGATATGTTTGTTCTCGATTCCGCACACGGCCACAGTAAGAACATTCTCAAGTCGGTTGAAAAGGTTAAGACCGCATTCCCGAACATTACTCTTTGCGCGGGTAACGTTGCGACTGCCGAGGCAACAGAGGCTCTTATTGCTGCAGGCGCCGATGTTGTTAAGGTCGGCATCGGCCCCGGATCAATCTGTACAACACGTGTTGTCGCGGGCATAGGTGTTCCGCAGATTACTGCAATTTTTGATTCCGCAAATGCCGCTGCAAAGCACGGTATACCGGTTATCGCAGACGGCGGTATCAAGTATTCGGGTGAGATTGTTAAGGCTATCGCCGCAGGCGCAAGCGCAATTATGGTCGGCTCACTTGTTGCCGGATGTAAGGAAAGCCCGGGTGCAACCGAAATTTTCCAGGGCAGGAGCTTCAAGGTTTACCGTGGAATGGGAAGTCTTGCGGCTATGGCAAACGGCAGTAAGGACAGATACTTCCAGGAGGACAACAAAAAGCTCGTTCCCGAGGGCGTTGAGGGACGTGTTCCTTACAAGGGACCTCTCGGAGATACAATCTTCCAGATGCTCGGCGGTCTGCGCTCAGGTATGGGCTATTGCGGATGCCATAACATTGAGGAACTCAAGACAAAGACAAGGTTCGTCAGAATCACGAATGCCGCTCTTATCGAGAGCCACCCGCATGATGTATTTATCACCAAGGAAGCACCGAACTATTCGGGCACAAAATAATAATTAAATGTCGAAACGGCAGGGTATATGTTATATTATTAATGTATACCTTGCTGTATTTTTTAACTGTTTATTATTCACAAAAGGAATGATACAAAAATTCAATATTACTTATGTATAAAATGTACAAAATCAATAATACGACCAAAAAAATATTGACTTTTGACCTTTTATGCGTTATAGTTAAACTAACCATAAAAGTGGTGTCATTGGGTGAATTGCGCCTTGCATTTGAAACCCTCATTACGACCCACATGGTTTACTATGCGTCGTAATGACGACGGTTCAGGTTCTCTTTAATCCGAAAAAACTGCCGATGCGGGAAGGCTTTAGCGGTGAACATTTCGGGGCGAAGTTCCGACCGGCGTAATGATGTCGCTTCAGCGGGCACGGCTGATTAAAAAAGTGCGGTATGTATGCTCAAGGCATATAAATTCTATGGAGGTGCAATCCAAAAATGAGTAATGCAAAAAGATTCCTCAGTGTCATTCTTGCAATGATCATGGTTCTTTCAACGCTCGTTATCGGTGCAAGTGCTTATTCGGATTATAAGGGCGACGCTATTAAGGGTCAGTACAATAAGCTCGATAAGCCTGTTCTTACAACAGAGCAGTATGCATCGGCAGCAGTTGACGAACTCGACCGTATGCTCGGTAAGGAACAGATCAAACTTGATAAGTCTGATCTTTACGGTATCGGTTCACTTGATCTTACATCAGTTGACGCTACGATGAAGTCGGTTTATGATTTCGTAACCGGCAGAACCTTTGAAACATTCAAGGGAATGCTTGGCGATCTCGGTAACCTCAGCGCAAATGCATTTAAAGATGTCACCAGAGCAGGAAGCGGAGATATTGGCGTTCTTTACGCTGTTCTTCAGTTCCTCTATGACAACAAGGGCATTTTCGTTAGCTATGTTGACCAGACGATCAACCTCGGTTCAATTCTTCCTTCGGTTGTTGACCTCAGTGATTACACTGATGTCAATATGCTTCTCAAGACTATGCTCTATAAGGAAGTTTACACCACGGTTGATGCAAGCGGCAACAAGGTAAGACCCGACACCGAGAGTGCAAGCGCTAAAGCCACGATCAAGGCAACTTCGATCGACACAATGGTTCAGAAGCTCATCGACGATCTCGTTATTAAGGAGATCCCTGAGCTCAGCGGCTACACAAACATCAGTTCTGGTTCGATGTATTCATTCATCGACAACGCTCTCAAGCAGGCATTCAATTCTTCACTTGTTCTCGACGCTCTTAACGGCAGCGTGAAGGATGAGATTAAGAAGGCTTGCGGCGTCGAGTTCCAGAAGAATGCAGACGGTTCCTATGTTAAGGATTCAAAGGGCAATAAGGTTGAAGCTAACAGAGACAACCTCAACGGCTATGCTAACTACCTCAATATCGACTATACATATTCAGGTTTCACATTCGGCAGCGGCTCGTTCGTTTCTCAGATTAACAACATCCTTGGCTCATTCGTTGACGTTCTTCTTAAGGACAAGACACTTGTTACCTGGCAGACAGGCGACAATTCAAAACTTATGGATAACCTTGTAGCTCTTGCTAAGGCTGTTCTTGTTAAGACAGGCGACGACTTCTTCGCACCCTATATTAAGGTTGCCGATGAAGCTACAATCAATAAGATGACAAATGAGGAGCTCATCGTTTATGCTCTTCGTGCAATCATCAACGGTTCCGTAAAGGGTCTGTATATTCCCGACGACGTAACAACCGTTATTGATTTCGCTTACTACGGAATGACTCAGCTTCTTGCTACATCAGCTCCCGAACTCGATTTCTCGAATTACGCTAAGAATCTCGACACTATCATCATTATGGGTGTTGACTATGCTATTTACAGCGTAAATTCGGCAATTGATATGGGCCTCAGCTATGCTTATTCAATGTCCGATGTTGATGCACAGCTCAAGATTGCTGCTAAGTACGGCATCGACAATTACGGCGGACTTCTTAACGGTCTTTCACTCAGCACGAGTGACAGCGGTTGGACAACACTCAACAAGATTGTTGACGGTGTTCTCGGTCTCAACTGGCTCCCGACATCCTCAAACAGGGACGTTAAGACATTCGTAATCGACGATCTTATCGGTAAGATTGCTAACCTTGACCTCAAGGGTGTTCTTGATCTCTTCGAGCTTTCGGCTTATCCGTCAGCTTCCGATCTTAACAAGACTCCTAAGGCTGCAGTTCTCGATATCGTAACAAGAGTTGTTAACATCATCTTCCCGGGTGCTCTCAACGCTTCTGCTACAACTATCGACGCTCTTGCAACAAACGCTGCGCTTGCAAACACAGTCGATGCAATCTTCTCAGATCTTTACAATTACAGAGCAAACCTTGTTAAGGGTGCTCTTCCGATCGTATGCTCAATCCTCAGCCTTACAACAGCTCAGGAATTCAAATTCCCGACCGTTACTTGCGACACTCTTATCTATGATAAGTCAGGTGCTCCGAGCTTTACAATTAAGTTCCGTAACAACTCCTCGGGTATTAACACAGGTTATACAGATGCAAACGGTGTATTCCATCAGGATCAGCTCTATACATATAAGATTGAGTCTGTAACATCTAACCTTGATGACAAGCTCAACATTGCATACAGCAAGAGTGATGTTGCAGCCGGTGAAGAGGTA
>USJJ01000030.1 GCA_900554995.1 uncultured Ruminococcus sp.
CAGGCTATACCTTTGACGGCTGGTACACTCAGGCGAATGGCGGCACAAAGGTAAATGTAGGTGACCGTCTTCTCTACAGCGACTGGAATCTCAACAACACCAGTCAGACCCTCTATGCTCATTGGACGATCAATAAGTATAAGCTCATGTATGAGAATGAGTTTGATTTTGATAATTTCAAATTCAGTATGGCGAATCCTCCTGTGACTAACACAAATTCGCCGATTACAATAAATGAGCATGAAAATTCAATTCAGTTTACATCACAAAAGAGAGCCGACCGATGATTTTACTTCGACGGGTCAGAATTATACTTCTGCCGAAACCGGCTATATGACCCTTGTTCCCGGGCATACCTATGAAATTTCATATAGTTATACTGTTGACAAGGCGGCGAGCTTGAATTGCTATATATTCTCATATACATCAACTTCATCAACGTCATGGAACACGGAGTACGGAAATAGCGGTACAGGCACATATTATAATGTCGGCGTTTACGCAAGCGGAGCAACAACGGGAACTCAAACAGGAACCTACACCGTTCCGCAAGGTAGGCCTTATGCAAGACTTCGTTTCGGTTCAACTACCGAAGGGGTAACTGTAAAGTTTTCCGATATCTGCGTCCGTGATCTCACCGATCCGCTCAATTACAGAGCAGGTGAGGGTAAAGAGTATACGCTCGATAAGAAATTTGATACCGTAACATACAACACTACTCAGAATACGCTTGCCTCAATGTCCCGTCAGGGCTACACATTCAACGGTTGGTTTGAGAGCGAAAACACAAAGGACGGTAACGGCTACGGTACCGAGTTCAAAACTTCGACAAAGATGCCGGCAAAGGACGTTCCGCTTTATGCACAGTGGTCGCTGAATAATCATACAATAACCGTAAACCTTAATGCCGATGACCAAGATATGGCATCAATTGCTTCGTTTGATTATCAAAATGCAAGCCTTGACGATAAGGCTGCAATTACGCTTTCAAAGCATTCATCGGCAGCTCAAACGGTTGCAGGAAACATAGTAGCCTTCAATGCCGCATACGGAACTGAGTTTACTCTTCCGACTCCCGAGAGAAACGGATTCACTTTTTCACACTGGGTAATTGATGGTACAACTCCCGTTTACGGTGATCTCAGCGGTTCAAAGTACCGTGTGTACCGTGTCGGCGACGGTGATGTTAAAATTAAGGCGATATGGATTCCGATAAATTATAATGTAATTGCCTACGCATATTCAAACTATTATGCGTCAAATGTTTATGACGTCAGAACCGATGCAAATCAGCAAGGCGGTAAGGTTTGGATAACGTGGGAAGAAAATTCTTCCGGTATTTCTCAAGAAAAAACATCCGCAGAAATTGCTTACAGAACATCATACACGCTTCACGCCGAATCTTTGACAGGATATAAGTTTGACGGCTGGTACAACAAGTCAACAAACAAATTGATATCTTCAAATTCGACTTATACAACAAACCTTTCGTCGGCAAACATAAAGTATTACGCTAAATTCAGCGTACAGTCCTATGAGATTACGTTTGACGCAGACGGTGCAGATAAGACGGCGGCAACAATTTCAAATTATTATGCAAACCCCGGAACTTGCACCACTGCGACGACATCCTTCCGCGGACAAATAACACAGACAATTGTTTACCATTCGCCGGTAACGCTGAATACCCCGGCAAAAACAGGCTATACATTCAAGGGCTGGAAGATAATCAGCGGGGCAGGCAGCCTCGACGGAAGCACATTCACCTGCGGCGCAGACACTGCAACCGTAAAAGCCCAGTGGACAGCGATCGAGTATACAATACGGTTCGATCCGAATAATGGAGGAGCCGAGACAAAAATTACGTATACCATTGCAACCAGCAAGGATAAAAAGACGCCGTCACTGCCGACGAAAGCAAACCATACATTTATCGGTTGGGTTGTTGAATCTGTAACCGGAGAGAACAACTGGAAAGTCGGAACACTTTACAATGTTGAAACTCCGATCGGCTCCGAGAAGTTCGGAAATGTTGTTGTTAAAGCTCAGTGGCTTGAGACGGCAACAACAAACGAGAAGTATGACGGACGAACAGAGTACGATAAGACGGTTGAGGTTGTAAGAGGACTTCAGATTACTGCGGTGTCGTCGAACGGAGAAGTAAGTGGCAATAAGCTGTTGGATACTGCACAATCACTGTATGATCCTGCACAGTCAAAAGCATATAAAGAAATATGTAATGAGTATAAAAGGGCTTATGACAATGTAGTGAATGCAATTGCAAATAAGACTCTTACAGAGGACTTGATAAAGAAACTCACAACAGCAAGAGATGCCCTTTCAAAAGCAGCAGCTCCGAGCGGATATACAGCAATAAAGAAGTACATTGACGGTACGGAAAAATTTGAGATAAGCTATGCAAGCGGTGTAACAGGAAAGGTTCCGGCCGGAAAGTACACTGTAAGTGATATGAACCTGAATCACTATGAGTACGGCAATCTTAAAAATATCGTCAGTGATATCAATTCGGCAAAGAGCCTTTCGGCAGCAAGCACTCAGAGTACAATAAATGATAAGCTGATAGATATCATAAAGAACTTTGCGGATAAGAAGCAAGTCAAGAGTGACGGACCGGCATACAAGGTATACGAGAATGCGGATAAGGCAAGGATTTCGGAGGTAAAGGATTTAGCGGGAGCCACGGCAGTAAACTATGTATATGCAGGAAAGGGCAATTACACATATTATTGCTACACAAGCTCCAAGAATCCCGAGGTGCTGATAACGGTAGATGAAACATCAAGCCGAGTATGCTATCCGACAAAGGCAACAAACATCAGCGCGGTATCTTCAAGCAGTGATACAAAGGCGACATATGATTCAAAGCTGACTGTTTCTGCAAGCAATATTGACAGAAGTTACGCAATGTATATCGACAGCGGCATCGGATTAAATTCGATGTCAAAGGAAAATGCAATCAGCTATTACAAGCAGAAAGCAGTTATCAAACTTAATCCTGTATTCGGAAAGGATAAGGATACCGTAACGTATGAATTTAAGGCAACGGATGATGCGCTTACTCCGAATGTTGCAAAGAGAGCGGCGCTGTCGTCGGGAATCAATGATGCTGCAAATACATACAGCGAGAATCTCAAGAACAATGAGAACAAGATAACGATAGTTATCAGCTATCACAGCGGAGAACAGATGAATGTGTCGGCAGGACAGGTGGACGGAGATGCATATCTCAATCAGTATCACTTGTTGAGATATGCCGGCGGAGCAAAGAACTGGGAGCTTCCGTATTCCGGAGACACAGTATATACAGTAAATGACGGAACATACGGACAGAGGGATTACGGTTCATTTACCTATACGTTTGTGGTAGGCAGCACAACTGATCTTAAAGCTGGAAAGATGAAAGATGCAAATCTCTCAACTGTGATTGATGAATTCAAGAAAACCGATCCCGCAACAACAAAAGCATTCGTAGGAGCAAATGTCGGAGGAGAAGGATTGGGATATATCAGATGGGGCACAAAGAACAGCACAAACTGGAGCTTCAACTACTATCCTAAGACTAAGGATGCATATACATATGTCCATATAGTAGACAGATGGGGAAATGTATTTGATAAGGTTTTCGAACTTCCGAAATTCGACTATGATAAATCAAGCGCCAAAGGAAAGGCAAACACACTTGGTGCATACGACATAATCGAATCGGGCGGAAGCGGAATAGCGGCACTTACGCTCAATGCGACAGGTTTTGAAATTCTGACAGACGAAAACTCTGTAATGGAGAACAACGTATTCAGAACCAACGGCAACACAATCCGCATAAAGACAGGGGAGGCAAACAAGAGCTACACCCTGAATATGAAGGATAAGGCGACAAACGCGTCAACCGCAACCGTAACAAGCGATGAGAACGGAATAATCACGCTGAGTATAACCGATGAGGAATACAAGAGCGGAGTATATACGTTCAAGCTCAATGATACGGAAATCAATCTCTACGACAAGGTGAACAACCACAAGTACATACTTGAGGTACAGAACGCCGAGGTTGAAGAGGGAGAGACAGCGGAGCTTGTGGTAATAACGACGGGAGAAGTCATAAAGGCAAGGATTACCGACGCCTACGGCAACACCAAGACGATAAATAACTACAAGCAGAATGACGACGGAACAAGGACATGGACCTTTGCGAAGAATCTTTCAGCAGGCGAATATGACTATGATGTAACGGTCAAGGTAGGCACGTACACATGGGCAGATGGCAGCGTAGCCGGAAAGATCAAGGTAAATGCGAGAATACTCGACAGCGGAAGAATAATCAGCGCAGAGTATGATCCGGCGACAAATCTCTACAAGGTAAAGGTAGAGGGCAGAGGAACAAAGGTACAGTTCATCACACCGGACGGAATGACAAGAACGTACACAAGGCACAACGTAACGGTGAAGAGCATAACGAGCTACGATGCGGACGGAGAGGAAACGAACGACACATCGGTAACACTTGATTACGAGGTATGGATGATAGACGCAAAACTTGCGTCAAAGCTGAAGTACAAGGTTGCAGGTAAGTTCGAGGCAGGCTGGAACAGAGCTGATGACGCAGTAACCTACGTCGTCGCAAACTAAAACCAAACAGCACTTATGTGCATAACCCCCACACGGTTAACCGATTGATCCGTGTGGGGGTTAAATTTTGCACTGATCTTCTTGCCAAATATCGGGTAAAGCTTAAGCGGTTTATGCTAAAGTCGGCGGGAGGTTAAAGTTTGATAAAACCTTACTTTCTCAGTCAGCTGCGCTGACAGTTCCCATAGAGGGGCGCAGAGAATTGTTTCCCTGCCGCAAAGGAACAATTTAAAATACGGTTGCTGTGCTCTGCAAATAAGAAAAAACATAGGACACAAATCAGTATCGTGTCCTACAAAATTTATTTCATATTAATATCTTTAAACCTTGAAATCGGCGTCTTTGTCGGGTTGTAATTTTCAATATAATCAAGAATTTCGGCAGGGGAGTCAGAGATAAAAAACAGCTTTTTACATTCTTCATTCATAAAATGATTATCAATTCCGTTCTGAATGAATTTTTGAAGGCTGTCATAATAGCTGTTGGTGTTGAGAATTGCGATCGGTTTATTATGTCGATTGAGCTGTTTAAGCGTTAAAATTTCAAAAAATTCATCAAACGTTCCAATGCCGCCGGGTGTAATTATAAATGCATCGGAAAGCTCTTCCATTTTCATCTTTCTTTCACGCATATTTTTCGGGTAAATAAATTCTGTACAGTGCTCATAAAGAACGCCGTCAACGTTGAAAAACTCAGGTGCAATTCCGATTATTTCTCCGGAATATCTGTGTTCGCCTCTTGCAACGGCACCCATAAGGCCGTTATTACCGCCGCCGAATACCAGACCGATATTTCTTTTTGCCATCTCCTCGCCGAGAACCTCTCCGTCCATGATAAATGACTGATCAATTGTTGTGCTTGAAGCACCGTAAACGCATATGTTCATTATAACCTCCTGATAAAACTCCTTAAAAATTTTCCTTAAAATATTTTTCGATTTCTTCTTTTGATGCGGCTGCATTGCCCTGCAAAAGCTCGGACGATCCGCCGCCCTTCCCGCTGAGTGCCGACGTGATATCCAGTGATTTTTCACGCAGATCAATATTTTCGGATGCAATTGCAAATCTGTAACCCGTTTTATCATTGCCTGTAAAGCCGGCGCAAAGTTTTGATGTTTTTTTCGCCCCGTTCAGAACCAATTTACGCAGGTCATTCATATCCGTATCGGCTTCAAAAATCAGTATGCAGTCGTCGGTGCTTTCAATTGTCGATGCCTTAAGCTGTGCAACTTCTCTTTTAAGAGCCGCCAGTTCGATTTTTAATGCGTTATGTTCTTCATTAAATTTTTCAAAAGCCTCTGCGGTTTCATTTTGTTTTGAACAGAGTGAGTTTGCAACGATCCTGAGATTATTATATTTGATTTCGTAACCCTCAAGCGCCTTGTATCCGCAAAGTAAATGTACTCGTATTCCTCCGCGGTGTCTCGCAAAGTCAAGTATTTTTATTATACCGATTTCACCGCTTGAATATACGTGCGGAGCGCAGCAGGCGCAGACATCGTAGCCCTCAATTGTTACTATTCTGACATCCTCGGTTAGCTCTAATTTACTGCGATAATTGAGATTTTTAAGCGTCGCATCATCGGGATACTCGCATATAAATCTGACGTTTTTGTAAATCGCTTCGTTGGCTCTTTTTTCAACGTCAAGGAGTTGATCTCTTGTCATCTCGCCGTTAAAGTCGATTGTAACATCGTCTCCCATATGAAATCCGACATTTTCGTACCCGTAAAGACTGTGAACTATTCCCGAAACTATATGCTCACCCGAGTGATTCTGCATCCTGCGAAAACGCTGATCCCAGTCAATACGGCATTCGACCTCTGTGTTGATGGGAACGGGCGTTTCGGAATAATGTGTTATTATCTTGTCGTTTATCTTAACGTCGTAAATACGGGCATTTCCGATAAATCCCGTGTCGGCAGGCTGTCCGCCGCCCTCGGGGAAAAATGCTGTTTTATCAAGAATAATGCCGTAGCGTTCGTCGATTTTCAGGCAATCAAGAACAGTTGCTTTAAATGAATCTATATGGCTGTCCCTGTCATAAATTTTCTCTGTAATCATTTGTTCACTTCCTTATATATCTACGCTATTGTATCATAGAAAAATTAAAATTGCAATTCGTTGATTGACATAACCGTTGCTTGCTGATAAAATATTTTCGGTGGTGATGATATGGAATATACTGTTATCCGATCAAAACGAAAGACAGTTGCGTTACAGATAAATTCTGACGGAGAACTGATTGTCAGGGCACCGATGAGATTCCCGGAGCGAAAGATAAAAAAGCTGATCGAAGAACACCGATCGTGGATTGAAAAAAAGATGAAAGAAAGTCTTGAAAGAAGAGCGAATCATCCGTCGCTTACCGATAAAGAAATTGTTGAACTGAAGAAACAGGCGAGGAAACTGCTGCCAAAACTGACAGGGAAATATGCAGAAAAAATGGGTGTCGAATACGGTTCGGTGAAAATCACATCGGCTCAGAAGCGTTTCGGTTCGTGCAGTGGTAAAAATAACATTTGTTATTCTTACATTCTGATGCAGTACCCGATTGAAGCGATTGAGTATGTTGTTGTCCACGAATTGGCTCACACGGTACATCACGATCACAGCCGTGACTTCTATAATTTAATCGCCGAATATATGCCCGACTACAAGCAGAGAGAAAAACTGTTAAAAAAATAAGCTCACAAAGCCCGAAAGCCTTGTGAGCATTTTTATTCGGATTAAAGAAGTTCGTGATCCTTTGCGTACTCGTAGAAAGCCCGGAGGCTTCTGATTCTCGGAGCGTTAAGCGTTGCGCCTGCTCTTGTAACCGTTGTGAAAGGAATACCCTGGAGCTGAACAAGGAACTTTGCGCTTGCATTGAAGCCGCTGTCGATAGCACAGTCGAGGAGTATGATCTCGTTGAAGGTTTCTCTTGCCTTCTTCATATCCTTCTCTACGAAATACTCGTCATACATCTTGCGGAAAAGATTTACACCGCAGGATGTCGGTGTTGCACAAACTCCTCTTGCGCCTGCGTCATATGCGTCAAGAAGAAGGGGAATGTTAGCCTGAAGAGCAGCCGAATCGCCCTGAACGGCGATTTTATCCTTAATGCCGTCCATTGTACAGGTTGTGTCCTTGATTCCGTGAAATCTTCCTGTCTTAACAAGCTCGCCGTAAGCCTTGCCTGACATATGGCAATGGTCAAAGCCGGGGAACTCATAGAGGATAATCGGAAGATTTGTGTATCCTGCAAGTTCAGAGAGATTTTCAACAATTCTCTTGTCGCAGTTGCCGTAATCTCTTGCAACAAAAACAAGACCGTCAACGCCTGTCTGTTCCATACGCTTAACCTCTTCAACCTGCTCTTTCCAAGTAGGCTCAAGGTTTGCCGTTGCAACGATCTCAACGCCGTTTGCGTGTTTAACTGCTGTCTCTGCGCACTTGATTCTTTCGTCGAGAGTGAGGCATGTCATTTCCGAGCTGCCGCATACCGAGAAAAGGTGATGCGCACCTCTCGCTGCCTGAAACTCAACGTACTGTGCATATGTATCATAGTTGATTGATCTGTCTTCATTGAATGGGGTAAGAAGAAGGGCATAAACGCCTCTGAATTCCTCTGCTTTACCTGTAAACATTTTAACACCTCTGAATATTTTTAGCTTTTTAAGCCTTATTCATAATACACTGAATGTATAATAAAATCAAGTATTATTTCATCGAATCTATGACTTTTTTCGCCATATCGGGATAATTTCCGATTACCGAATCAACACCGAGCTTATAAAGTCTTGTAACGCTGTCCTCATCGTTGACAGTCCACGTGTTTATTTCTATTCCGTTTTCTTTCATTTCACCGACGGTTTCTTCCGTCAATGTCCAATGCATCGGGTGAATACATTCGATGCCGTGATTTTTAGTGTACTTGCCGAATTCGAGAATCCAGCTTTCCTCAAGAAATCCGCACTTTACCTTTGGATTGATTGCTTTAAAGCGCAACACGCTGTAATGGTTGAAACTTGAAATAATAATTCTTTTCTCAAGACCAAATTCAACAATCATATCGTTTACGGCTTTTTCAATTCCCGGATATTCGTAAACACCCGTTTTAAGCTCGATATTTGTCATAAAACCGTCAATCGGCTTGACAAATTCAAAGTATTCGCGCAGGGTAGGAATCCTGTTCACTCCGTAAACGCCCTTAAAGCCCGCAGAGGCGTCGAAAGATTGAAGCTCGGCAAGAGTGTAGTCTCTGACAAAGCCGGTAGAATCGCACGTTCTGTCGATTTTTTCGTCATGGATAATAACAAGCTCGCCGTCCTTGGAAAAATGAACGTCAAGCTCAATTCCGTCTGCGCCTGCTTCAACAGCTTTTTTGAATGCGAGCATTGTGTTCTCGGGATATTTTCCGCTGAAGCCCCTGTGTCCGAAATTTAACATATAAATCCTCCTCAGATATATTTTTTTATTGTGAAAGTCTGTCGCCCTTTTTTAGTGATTCCGCCGTCCTCAGTAATGAGGACCTTGCCCTTACCTCTTACGACAACCTTGGAGTCAAAAGGGATTTTATAATCAATTTTTGTAATCTGTATGCCGTTTATATAAACCTCTCCGGCGGTTATCCTGCGAACCGCTTCACTGCGTGAAAAAGAAAAGCAGGATGAGACAACGGCGTCGGCTCGCATTGAGGAAACAAAACAGCGTTTAAGCTCATATTTTTCTTCGCTTTTTACACTTTCAAAGCTGTCAAGAATATGGGTATGAACAGTGCCTCTGCCGACAGAGACAAGATTTTCGCAAAGATACTTTGCAACGCTTTTGACCGCCGCCGTCGTGCAGCCCTTAGCGTCAATGAGAATATCTCCAAGCATTT
>USJJ01000031.1 GCA_900554995.1 uncultured Ruminococcus sp.
TAACCTCTTATATGATTTTCTCAATTTTCAACAATCTGGCAGGCTCGATGAACAACATTGCCAAAACCGGTATGCTTTCAACGATCACGCCGAATGTTGTTGACAGAACGAGACTTATCACTCAGGCAAACCTCTTCTCGGGCTTCGTTGAGAAAGGCCCCGAAATTCTTATGGGTCTTTTGATCGACGTTTTCAATAATACAGGACTCGGAAAGAAGCTGCCCACCCTCTTCATCAGTGCAGGACTGTTCACATCTCTGGCATCGGGTGCTATGGCTCTTTATTTTTCAATCGTCGCCAAGGAACGTGTTATTCAGAAATCCGAGAAACCGAGCATCTTCCAGGGTGTAAAATCGGTCATCACCAATAAGCCTTTGCTTATTTTGACGCTGGTTGACTTTCTTTCCGCCTTCGGTATCAACTCGGGAACAAACTATTACTACATAAATGTTCTCGGTCTTGCATCTATGTCAACAATCGTCGGCATCCCCGGCGCAGTCGTTTCACCGATAAGCTATTCCTACGTTACAAAGGCAAGAGAGCATTTCTCGACCAAAACACTTTGGATTTTCAGCTCCGTTCTCCCCGATGTACTTATGCTCGGCGTATTCGGAGTAGGCTCGATCAATAATAACTATAAAAAGAGAGCCGCTATGATCCCTGCATTTATGATTCGTGAAACGATCTGGATGGGCGTTTACGGAATCAGTAAGGTTATCCCCGAAGAGATGCGCAATGAATGCATTGACTACGGCGAATGGAAAAACGGTTACCGCACCGAGGGTATGACAGGAGTTGCAAAGGGACTTGCACAGAAGCTTGTTTCGACGCTCGGAGGCACAGTCAAGGCGTTCATTCTCAGCCGTATCGGCTACAAGGAGGGCGCAGGCTACGGTAATCAGACGGCTCACACCGAATATATGCTGTTCGCAATGTGCACGATCATTCCCGTTGCAACAACCATTCTCGGACTTATTCCGAAATTCTTCTACCCCATTGACGCAGAAACACGAGACAGAATGTATCGTGAGCTTGCCGAAAGGCGGCAGGCTGTCGCAAAAGAGATAAATGAAAAAGCGGCTCAGATCAAGATCGAACCGCAAACAGAGTCGTAAAAAAATAAATAAATGTAATAAACAGAACCGTCGGGAAATCCGGCGGTTCTTTGTATGTGACTATGTGTAATTATATTAAAGTATCATCTCAAACTCGCCCATGGTGCCATTTTTGAAATAGCTTTCGAGGTCATAGGGTGTGTAAATTCCCGTGTCGGTTACAACTCCGCTGACAAGCTCGGGCGGCGTTATGTCAAACGCCGGATAATATCCCTTGAGTCCGTCTGCGGCGGTCTTTACTCCCATAGCCTGAAGCACGAAATCGGGATCACGCATCTCAATTTTAACCGTGTCGATCGTTGTGTGTCCTCTGTCGGGCGCACCCGTTACGAAATACGGTATTCCCGTGTATTTCGCCGCAATAGCGATCTGATATGTGCCGACCTTGTTGACAACATGACCGTCCATGCAGATAACGTCGGCCGCCGATGTGAAGACATCAACATTTTCTTTCTTCATTACAAACGCCGGCATATTGTCAGTAATGACGGTTGTGTCAAAGCCCATCTCATGGCAAACCGTCGCCGTCAGCCTTGCGCCCTGGAAATACGGCCTTGTCTCGGGGCAGAAGATTCTGACGTTGTTGCCCCTCTCTCTTGCTACCTTGAGCATCATGCCGACTATCGTTTCACCGAAGCACTGGGTCATAACCGTTCCGTTCTGAGGGAACATATCGACGAGATGTTCGGCGATGAGATTTATTTTTTTGTAGCGGAGATTGTTCGCTTCAATAGTGTGCTCAACGATTTTTTCGCTGACGTCCTCCCCTGCCGCAATCGCTTTCTTTGCCGCATCGAGGCATCCGCCCGTGATGAGCGTCATACGCTGAACGGTGGTCGGGCGTGCGTGCGAAATCGTATATGCCGCCTCGGTGAGGTAGCCGATCTGCTCCGCTTCTGCCTTGTCCTTACATTCGTAAGCGGCAAGTGCCATACCCATTGCCGCCGCAGTGTACGGTCCTGCACTCTGTGTCACCATGTCCTTAATCGCCTGAGTAACCTCGTGATGATTCCTGCAGGTCACAAACTCGACCTTTCTCGGGTAAATTCGGCGGTCAAGAATTCTCACCTCGCCGTTCTCGTACCATGCAACGTTTTCATATCTCAGCATAAAAGCCAAGCCCTTGTCCATTCTTTCCATTGTGCTACCTCTTATTTATAAAGCTTCTCAACAGCCTTGTTGAACTCAAAATAAATCTTTTCCTTATCGAGTGTTTTATACTCGCCGTTTTCATAAAGAATCTTGCCGTCAACCATTGTCATTGAAACATCACTGCTCTGTGCGGAATATGTCAGCAGCGCCTTTTTGTCGAGTGCAGGCACCATGTGAGGTGCGTCGAGAGAAACAGCGATAATATCCGCCTTATTGCCGACCTTCAGCTCGCCGCAGTTCTCTCTGCGCTGAACCTTTGCACCGTTGACTGTCGCCATTTTGAGAACCGTATCTGCGTTCATAACCGTTGCGTCAAGCGTGTAGCCGTTGTGAATTATCGAAGCGATGTGCATTTCCTCGAACATATCAAGATTGTTGTTGCTTGAGGGACCGTCGGTACCGAGTGCAACATTTATACCCATATCAAGCATCTTGGGAACAGGGGCAAAGCCGCTTGCAAGCTTCATATTGCTGGTCGGGTTATGAACAACGCTCACTCCCTTGCGGCGGAACAGCTCCATGTCGCTTTCACTCAGCCATACACAGTGAGCGGCAAAAGCCGAGGACTCAAATGCGCCGAGACTGTCGAACCACTCGGCAGGCGTTTTGCCATGTCTCAGAATACACTCATCATGCTCCTTTTTCGTCTCCGAAAGGTGAATATGCAGGTTGCCGTTGTGTGCATTCATCTCGTCTATCAAGACCCTTGCGGTTCTCTCGTCGCATGTATATTCGGCATGAATACAATAATCAATCAAAACTCTTCCGTTAAAGGTGTTATTGTATTTTTCGTAATACTCGATCGCTTCTCTCATTCTGTATGATTGCTCGGGCGTTTCATTCGGTTCGGCGGACAGGATGGGACGGGTGACATTTGCCTTCATACCCGACTCTCCGACAGCCTCAACATTCATTTGCGGTCCGTACATATCCGAAAAGCTGACCGTTCCTCCGGCAATCATCTCCAAAAGCGCAAGGTAGCTTCCTGCTTTGATTTCATCGTCCGTGAGTCTGGCCTCAATCGGAAAAATAGTGTCAAAAAGCCACTGCTGAAGCGGCAGATCACTGCCAATTCCGCGAAGAAGAACCATCGGACAATGGTTGTGACAGTTGATGAGACCTGGCATGAGCAATTTACCGCTCATGTCCTTTATTTCATCAAATTCGTCTTTCGGCTCTTCCGTTCCGATGTAGCTTATCTTATCGCCGTCAACGGCAAGAAAAGCGTTTGAAAGCACATTGAATTTTTCATCTCTTACAAGTATATCTGCATTTTTAAAAAGAATTTTCATTTGTTCGCCTCATTAAAAAATATAATACTTCTTATCTCTCGGCTGAGAGTCGATCATCTTAAAAAGTGTGTCGTAGAAGTTGTGCGTTTCCTCTGCACCGACATTCATACCGATAACCGTTCCGTGGTCGCCGGGCAGGGTCGGCATAACGTTCCACTTGCCTTTTACGATATTCTCTGCGTCATATTCCTGATATTCGTCACCGATCGGATATCTTGCCGAAACAACGTTGACAAGTCCGTCGTTCGGAAGCCATGTTTCGTCAATCTTGAAATCCGTTTTGGTGTTTGTCGAATATCTTCCCATGAGCGTTGCCGGAATAATCAGGACAGGAAGCGTTGAGCTTTTCGGGATTTGTTTGCCGGTCAAAGCACTCGTCTCGGTTGTGAGATATGAATATGAAAAATAATAAACGCCGTCAACAAGCTTGATTTTCTTGTTCAATTCCTGTGCGCCGTCGGGCGAAAGATCGTATGCGGCATTATCGGTTCCCTCGCTGAAAACCGTATTTATAATCGATTCCGCCTGACTTTCGCTCGAAGCTCCGTTCAAGCCGAACTGTTCAAGGCGAAAATCATAAAAATCGCCTACCTGAGCCGTTTTTGCAACTCCGCTTGCGGCATAAACAAGGCCGAGAACCGTATTTACGAGTTTACCCTGATCCACAACATAGAAAAGCGTTGAACCGTTATGGGGAGAACAAAGAGTTGTAACGCTGTTTATCCAATCAGCCTTGCCGCCCGTGAAAAGCTCGGAGGTATCCTTACCTGTTGCCGCCTTTTCCGCCTCATCGCCGTACGCCATGAGTGAGGCAAGGAGTCTTACGGTCTCACCGCCGAAGCTGTGGCCTATGACGTTAATTTTAATACGCTGACCTCTTTTTGTCTTGCCGCCCCAGTTCTGTACAATGGCATTTTCGGCAGTGTATTCCCTGCCGTACCTTTCGTGCCCGTGTTCCTTGCTGTGCGCCTCACCGTAGTCCACCTTAGTTCCCGTCAGCTCGGCATAAAGCTCGCAGGTTCTGTCCCACGTGCTTGAGAAAGGACCGACCGAAGCAACACTGACGCTGTAGCCCTCTGAATTGAGATATTCGGCAAGATTGCCCGTTGAGCTGCCCCAATAGGGCGAGGCTTGGTCAATCTGAGATTCGGGACCCCAGCCGCCGAGTCCGTGCACGAGTACATACGGGTACTGTACGGGATCTTCGCTTATCTTTGAGAGAAATGCCGAGTATCCGCCGAAGAAAAGCGGAGTAATTGCAGCAATAACAATACAGGCGACAACAACGATTGCGACAATCTTTTTTCCTGAAAACTTATGCTTTTTCTTTCCTGTGTTCTCTGTCAAAGCGCCGTCTGCTTTTTCTTTCGTCTGTTCCTTCTCATCATCGACAAAAACCGGCTCCTGTTCATCCTTTAAAAGAAAATCCGTTGAAACGTCAAAGAGTTTCGCCATTGCAAGAATTTTTTCCGAATCGGGCAAAGCTTTTCCGGATTCCCATTTTGAAACAGACTGACGTGAAACATTAAGCTTCTCCGCCAGCTCGTCCTGCGACCATTCCTTGTCACGGCGCAAGATCTGTATTTTTTCGGATATATTCATTGTATTACCCCTTTCGACCTATTAAAAAAAGTTGTTTTACACTGAGCATTATATCAATTTTTTTATGCTCTGTCTATCAACTTGGGTTGTCTTTTCTGAAAAAAAGCGTGTAAACCCGAGTTTACACGCCTGAAAATCGCTTAAAACAGTTCGATTCCGCCGAAAGGTCTAACGGAAAGAACATAGCATGAGCCTTTCGAGAAGACGGCTTCCATCTTCTCACAAAAATCATCAAGCATATCAAGCGGAACGAACGCTTGTATTGTTCCCGCAAATCCGCCGCCGTGAACGCGCCATGCGCCCTTGTTCTTGAGAAGATATTCGCACATTGCAAGTGCAACGGAAACGCTCTGATGCTCAACGTCCTTTGACGTAAAGACATTCTGATTATACATATATGACGAGCGGCCGCTCTCTGTTACAAGCTCCTTGAACTTTTCAAAATCTCCGTCCTCAAGAGCCTTGACCTCAGCTTCGGCACGTCTGTTTTCACCGTAGAAATGCATTGCGCGAAGCACGGCACGGTCATTGACCTTTTCACGGACAAGCGAAATATTATCCATGAACTCATCCTCGTCAACCTCACGGAGAACGCTCTTGCCAAACACTGCAGCCGCCTTTTCCATCTCGCCTCTTACCGCCGCATAATCATCGGTGAGGTCGGAATGATTTCCACCCGTATCGATAATACAAAGCGCATGACCGCAGGAAGCAAAATCAAAATCGACCTTATTTATAACGGGATTTGATGGATCCTTGAAATCAATAGTGATGAAGCTGCCGACAGAGCTTGCAGTCTGATCAAGAAGACCGCACGGTTTGCCGAAATATTTATTCTCGGCATACTGGGCAATCTTCGCAACCTCGACAGGCGAAACCTTGCCGTCATTATAAAGATGATTGAGAATCGTTCCGATCAGAACCTCATAAGCCGCAGATGACGAAAGTCCCGAGCCCGAGAGAACACGGCTCATACTTGCGGCATTGAAGCCGCCGATATTGTATCCGCGCTCCTTGAATCCGGCACACATTCCCCTGATAAGACCTGAGGATTTTCCGAACTCCTCCGTATGTACCTCAAGGTCGGATATATCAACCTCAAGAGCATCAAACTTAAAAGACTTCTCAACAATGATTCCATCGTCCCTCTTTGCCGCAGCGGCAACCGTATCGAGGTCAACGCTTGCCGCAAGCACCTTGCCGTGGTTATGATCGGTATGATTTCCGCCGACCTCGGTTCTGCCGGGTGCACTGAAAAGTTCGATTGAATCGTTATCGCCGAAGAGACGGACAAACTCGTCAATTATCTCGGCGTCTCTTTTCTTCTGATCCTCAACAGCCTTGTCGCTGAGATATACCTCTTTAAGTCTTGCATCAAACTCACCGGAGGCAAGTTTTTCTTTTAACATTTTTGAATCAGCCATTATTTTTCCTCCTTCTGGACTGGATCTGTACTATTTTACTTATGGCGAGCATTGAAACTCCCACTAACAGGAACAATAATATGAACGGCAGCAGGAAAGCCGTTGATAACGGGTTGAACACATTACGACCGATGAATGTATATGAGACAAGCAGCGGCGAATATCCTACAAGAGAAAGCAAAAGAAAGTATTCATACTTGAAGCCCATCGCTCCGTAGAGCTTGCTGACCTGATTTACCGGAATCCCGGGAACAAGCCGGAAGAGAGCCAGAAGCCACGGGTTTCCTCTGCCGTCACGTTCAACGAGATAACGCACTGTTTCGCTTTTTTGGAGAATGTTCTGAACTCCGTTTGCGCCGACCTTTGTGCCCCAGAAATATTTAATCGAATATAGTGCCGAAAGCCCCAAAAGATTGATCGGAATCGAGAAGTACGCCGGAAACACGGCACTTGTTACGGCGCAGAGAGCGGACACCGGATAGAGGTAAACCGGAAAGACTGCTTTAAAAGCATAAAGGAAAATAACAACAAGAAAAATCGAGAATTTCTCGTCCATATGCTCAACCCTGTATTCCGCAGAGGCAAGGTATTCGAGGTACCTTGAATACCAAAGCTGTATATCGCTGTTTCTTGAAAGTATGAGCAGAATAATAAACACAATGCAAAGAATAAAACTTATAGCCGAAACTATTTGCAGCAGCTTGATAATGCTGTGATCACGCTTATATTTATCCATTGCTCCGCCCTCCTTTCATAATAATCCACATTAACTATATTATTATACTTTTTTTCTTCGTCAAGGTCAATAATTTATTTAACATTATTTACTTGACATTTCAAAATACGGTGCTACAATATAGTCAAGTTAACAGTTGTCTTCGGGGCGGGGCGCAATTCCCCACCGACGGTAATGGGATATCAATCCACAAGCCCGTGAGCGAAAGTTGATTCGGTGAGATTCCGAAGCCGACGGTACAGTCCGGATGAGAGAAGATTCATATTCTTGATACTTAAGCCCCGTACAGGTTTTGTACGGGGTATTTTTTTGTCGTTGGCAACTCTGACTGACATTTTTTTCGAAAGGGTGTTGTTTATGAACACAAAAGTCAAAAATTTCAGAATGATCACCGTAACGGCAATTATGGCGGCGCTGTCGGCTGTGCTTATGTTTGTGGAATTTTCGATTCCGATTATGCCTGCTTTTATCAAGCTCGACATTTCCGATCTGCCTGCGCTGATCACGTCTTACGCTTTCGGTCCCGTCTGCGGAGTCACCGTTTGCCTTGTCAAAAATCTCATTCATTTGTTTGCCACCAACACATTCGGCGTCGGTGAGCTTTCAAATTTCATTCACGGCGCAGTTTTCGTTTTTGTTGCCGGTATGTTTTACAAATACCATCATAACCGTAAATTCGCATTTATAGGCGCAATGGCTGGCGACTTTATGATGGCGGCAATGAGCTTTTTTATAAACTATTTCCTGGTTTATCCGATTTATATAAAGCTGATGCTACCTGAAGAGCAAATTATCGGAATGTACAGTGCAATTCTTCCGAGCGTCGATTCCCTCTGGAAAGCAATTTTGATTTTCAATGTCCCGTTCACTTTCGTCAAGGGGCTGATAAGCGTCGCAATTACCTTTGCGGTTTACCCAAAGCTGTCCCCGATACTCAAAGGGAAGAAATAACTACAAAAAGCGGACTGCCACAATGAAGTGACAGTCCGTTTTTCAGGCGTTGACCGTATCGTTATGATGAGCATTGACCGTATAGGAGGAAACACCGAGTATGGTCTCGCCGTCTATCTGCAAGGGCGTGGGACGGTCAAATTCAACCGTGATTTTCCTGCCCTCGAGAATTGCAATGTTTTTCTTGTGCTTAACGTGCTCGCCCTTGAAAATTGACGGGAACACCGCAAGCGCTTTGAGCTTTCCGAGATTGTGATATACCATAACAGAGAGCTTACCGCTCATTCTGTCCTGATTCGGCGTCGGCATCATTCCGCCGCCGTAGAATTTTCCGTTCATCGTTGGGGCAAGCCAAACTCTTTTATAGCTATGCTTAACTCCGTCAACGGTAACTGTTGCATTCGTCGGTTTGTAGTGGAAAAGCAGACCTTTTATTGCAATTGCCGTATAATTTATGCTGCCCTCGGTCGTTTCTCGGAGCTTGTCTCCGACCTCACAGCAGTAACCGTCAATTCCGTAGCCGATTCCATTGAGAAATTTGAATGTCTTTCCGTTTACGGTAACCTCGGGAAGATTTTTCAGATATTTTGTTATGCTGAATGGCTTATCCCCATACTTATGACCGAGCTCGTGAGCAAAGTCATTTCCCGAACCCATCGGGAAATAAAGCACTTCGTTTTTCTCGGAATAATCATAAGGTAAATTTATGAAACGGTTCAGCGTCCCGTCACCGCCGCAGACGATCAGCACATCGTCGCTCTTCATCTCCGGAAGAACGTCGCTGTACGTCATCGGCTTTGTCATATCGCAGTAAATCGGCTCGCAGTCTATCAGATCTTCAATCTTTTTAATATCCGTGCCGCATCTTTTGTTGCCGGCAAGTGGATTGTAAAGCACGTAAAATCTTGACATAAAAATACCTCCACATAAACAGAGTTCTTTATTTTACATTTCAATTTTACAATGCGAATTACAACCTTATGTCAACTCAACATCAACAATTGTTGAACTTTGTCGAATAAGGTCGAACGGTTCGTAGCGAGACTTTGCGTTAAAGCCATTTATTCTATGCCGTTTTATTCTTCAATATAACCGTAAATTGACATCCGCCGCCGTCAATATTCTCCGCCTTGATCTCTCCGT
>USJJ01000032.1 GCA_900554995.1 uncultured Ruminococcus sp.
GATTCTGACCTTGTCGCCGTTTTTGAGTCCGCAGGCATTTGCGTCGTCGGTGTCAATGTGCATTGCAAGGGCATACTTGGGGCTTACTCTTACAACAACGTCGCCGAAGATGAGCGAACGGTCGTTTGAATCAATCTTTACGGAAACGATTTCCTTATCCTTGATACCGAACTTCTCGGCATCCTCGGGGGTTGCGTGAATGTGACGCTTTGCAACGATAACGCCCTCGCTGATCTCAACCTCACCTGCGGGACCTACGAGCTTGCAAGCGCCGCTGCCTGCGATATCTCCTGACTCACGGCAGGGTGCGTTAACACCGATTGAACGTGCGTCGGAAGCTGAAAGCTCAACCTGAGTCTCGGGACGAACAGGTCCGAGAATCGAAACGGCAGGGAAGCTGCTCTTGGGACCGATAACCTGAACTCTCTCGTTCGATGCGAACTGACCCGGCTGAGAAAGATCCTTCTTCTTTGTAAGCTCATATCCCTTGCCGAAGAGAGTTTCGAGAACCTCCTGAGTGACATGAACGTGACGTGCCGATGTTTCAACTAAAACCTTGTTTGACATTGTTATTAACCTCACTTTTAATGGTTTCCGTTGATTATTATAAGACATAATTTTTCAAAATGCAACAGTTTTTGACTATTCTGTTAAATTGCGTTTCAGGGTATTGATTTAAGCATTAAATTGAAGTATAATTTAAACTCAGAAATAATGTTTGTAAGGTGCGCTATGAAGAAAAAGACTTTAAATAAAATCCCGAAATTGCCGAAAGCGGTTCAGATCACGTGGTATGTTTGCCGCGGACTGCTGTTTGTCTGGGGAGCGGTGATGCTCTTCACAGGATACACAACCGAGTTCTTGGAGGCAATGTTCGCCATAATTTTCACATTCCTTTGGGATCTCTTTCAGCTCCTCGGCGGAAAGACGTTCATAACCCTTGTGCCGCATAGGGTACAGACAATGCTGAACCTTTTGATCTGTTTCGGCGTTGTTGTCGGTTCAACGATCAACAAATTCACGACATTTGAGCACATCGACATTCCCGAGCACTTCTTTGCGGGATATATTGCCGCCGCAGGCAGCTACGAGCTGGCGGTTATAATTCAGAGCAGACAGCCGAAAGACAAAAAGCTGAGCCCTGCGCTGGCGGCGATGTTCGGTCTTGCCTTTTCCGTTATGCTTCTGACAGGCTGGGAATTTTACGAATTTACTATGGACAGGCTCTACGGGCTCAATTTGCAGCGTTCGGGCTTCAACACCGAGGCGGGATTGATTGATACGATGACCGACCTGATAATCGGTGCGGCGGGAGCGCTGACGGGTATGTTTATAACCGCATTCTCAAAGGCGGGATATTTTAAAAAGAAGGACAAAAAGAAATGAACAGAAACACGACGAAAATAATTGCGCTTGTTCTTGCGGGATTGATGATCCTCGGTTCTCTGACGGGAATCATTACCACTCTGCTTCATTGACAGAAAGCGGACAATTTGATAAAATATACTTATATAAATTTACAGGAAGGAATGGTCGTAAGTGATAAAAACCGGAGTTAAACGCATCGGCGCAGCCGTTATGGTTATTGCGCTCTGCTTCTGCATTGCCTTTGAGGCGTCGGCTGCCGGTTATCCCGACTATTATCCGAACACACACAGAAACACAGGCTCGCATATTGCAGATCTGATCGGTGTCGCAAAAACCCAGCTCGGCTATACCGAGCTTGACAGCGCAGGCAATCCGATATCATCTTCGAGCGACGGCGGATACACAAAATACGGCGCATCGTTCGGAGAGCCGAACGGCGCATGGTGCGCATACTTCATTTCCTGGTGCGCTTCACAGGCGGGAATCCCGTCGTCAATCGTGCCCCGTCTGGGCAACTGCGGATCGCTGACCGATTGGTATCAAAGCCGGTCGATCTATTATTCACGCTCCTCGGGCTATGTGCCGAAGCCGGGCGATATGGTTTTCTTCAATTGGGACGGCGGTTCGGGCGCACAGCATATCGGTATCGTTACCGGCGTTTCGGGCGGAAGTCTCTTTACGATCGAGGGAAACACGGGCGGCGATGAGGGCTATATGTGCAACGGCAGGACGAGAGAGCTTCACGGTTCATATATTCTCGGCTACGGAGTGCCGAAGTACAACGATGCGGCTACATATGTCGGTTCATATTCGTTTGCGGCGTCAGTCTCGTCGGCGAGTGCGTCACGCTCCGATTCCACGGTTTATTCGAGGGATAATCTTTCGGTTGTCACGACATCCGCAAGCGATATAACCTCGGTCAACGCAACGCTCAACGGCTCGGTTAACAACAACGGCGGACATTATATTTCGGCGGCGGGCTTCTATTTCGGCTCGGACAAGAATAAACTCGAAAAATATTCCGTTGTTTCGGGAACATCGGCAAAGACCGTCAGTCTCACGATGAATGTTGAGAAAAAGGCAGGCAAGCTCACCCCGAACACAACATATTATTACAGAGCCTATGTCACAATCAACGGCAACCTGTTCACGGGACCGATGTATGCGGTTGTGACCGTCAGCGATAAGCCTCAGCAGCTTGTACTCAGCGAAACCTCGGTAAATGTCGGAGTCGGACAGACTGCGGAAATTATGTGGGCGCAGCTTCCCGTCGGCTCAACCGACAAGGGTGTTACATGGACCTCATCGGATCCGAGTGTTGCCGTGATCAGCAGCGACGGTATAATCACCGGTATGGGCTACGGCAGGGTTACCCTCACGGGAACGACAAATTACGGCTCGGCTTTCTCCTCGGTTGACGTAAACGTTCTGATCGGCAAGCCGCAGAACATCAGGCTGACCAATATATCGAAGAACGAGATCGGCATAAGCTGGGATAAGGTTGATAAGGCGAAGGGCTACATCATCTACCGTTGCGAGACCTCGGACGGAAAATATAAGGAGCACAAAAAGCTCGGCGGAAACGAGACAAGCTACGTCGACAAGGATGTTAAAGAGGGCCGGAGATATTACTACAAGTTCAAAACCCTTGCCGAAAAGGATAAGTACGACAGCGATATAACGGACATAATGTATATCACGGCGAAGCTCCCGGCGCCGCAGATTTCAAAGGCACAAAACGATGAAAACGGATTTGCCAAGCTGAGCTGGAAAAAGGTTGACGGAGCGGAGAAATACGTTGTTTACCGTTCCCGCTCGGAGGACGGAGTTTATATTGCAATAAGCGATGTAAGAGGCACGGAATTTACGGACTTCTCGGCGGATCACTCGGGCGAATATTTCTACAAGGTGGTCGCTTTTGCCGCAAATGAAAAGGCGACAAGCTCGTTCTCGGGAATTGCGTCGGTCGATGTCAGCTCCGCCTACGCCGACAATGATCAGATTGAAACGGTAAAGGTCATTGAACGCCAACGTGAAAAGTTCTTTGACGAGAAAAACCCATTCATAACAAGAACGGGATTTATCAATATAGCCATATAAATCGGACGGCAGTACCTTTCGTGGTACTGCCGAATTTTTTTATTTATTGCTTTTATATTTAAAGTATTATATAATTGTAATATTGATTAATACGCTCGGAGGGAAAATATGCTCAGGCTTGTAACGGGACGGATCGGAAGCGGAAAAACTACCCGCATTTACAATGAAATACAAAGCAGGATTGCCCGTGGCGGGGAGGTAACGCTCATCGTGCCCGAGCAGTATTCTTTCCACACGGAGAAGAAAATGCTTGAACTGCTCGGCGAAAAGGGGGCGGACAGCGTCAATGTTGTCAGTTTTTCTTTTCTTGCCGAGAATCTGTTGAAAAAATACGGGCTTAATTCAAAAAAGGCGCTTGACGACAGCACAAGGGCGATGCTTATGAGCGTTGCGCTTGATGAAATCGGCGATGATCTCAAGCTGTATTCACGTCACAGATACAGCTCCGCCGTTATAATGCAGATGCTGAAAACGATAAAGGAATTTCGCCAGTGCTCCGTAACTCCCGAGCTGATTGAACAGACTCTCGGCAAAATGGAGCCGTCCCTGCTTCGTGATAAGCTCGAAGAGATTTTACTTATTGACAGGACGTATTCGGCGATTGTTTCTCAAAATTATTTTGACGACGAATGTGCGCTTGATATTTTGTGCGGCGTTCTTGACAAATACAGGAATTTTGACGGTGCGCAGGTGTTTGTTGACGGATTCCGTGGATTCACGGCTCAGGAATATGCAGTGCTTGAGAGGATTACGGCGCAGGCGGACGAGACGTGGGTCACTCTTTGCACGGACGAGAGCAACGATCCGTTCGGAGTTTTTGCACACACGCTGAGGACGAAAAGAAACCTCATCCGCAGGGCAAGGGCGTGCGGAGCCGAGGTCGCACCGCCGATTCGTATCACACGGTCGGATGAAATCAATCCCGAGCTTGAGGCGCTCGAGGAAAACCTTTACGAGGGCGAAATTACGCCGTATGAGAGCGAGACGGAAAAGATTGTTCTTTGCTCCGCCGAGGACTTTGAAAGCGAATGTGAATTTGTCGCCTGCACGGTGAAGAGACTGATCAGAACCGAGGGCATAAGATGCCGTGAAATTGCGATCATTTCAAGGAGCGAAAGCAATTATTCAAGGCAGATCCGCTCTGCGCTGATAAAGAACGGCGTGCCTGTTTTTGAGGATAAAAGGCAGCCGATAACCTCCGAACCGCTGATTGAATTTGTCAGGAGTGCAATTGAAATCGGCTCGACGGGGTTTTCAACGGACGCATTGATGCGCCTTGCAAAGACGGGACTGACCGATCTTTCAATCGAAGAAATTTCCGACATTGAAAATTATGCCCTTATGTGGCAGATAAACGGCAGAAAGTGGCTCGACGAATGGACGGCGCACCCGAACGGGCTCGGCGAGAAGATGCTTGAAGAGAATATAAATGAGCTTCAGCGGCTGAATGAAATAAGAGTTCGGCTTGTCTCTCCGCTGCAAAGGTTCAGGGTAAAGCTGAAGGAATTTACCGCACTTGAGGCGGCGCAGGCGATATATCATCTGCTTGCGGATATGAATGTTGCTGAAAATCTGAAAAAGCTCGCGGTTGATCTTAACAACCGTTCACAGCCCGAGCTTGCCTCGGAGCAGAACAGAATATGGAATCTTTTGATGGAGATGCTCGACAGGGTGGCGGATTCGCTTGAGGGAGTTAGGCTCAGCACCTCAAGGTTCAGGGATCTTTTCGATCTGCTGATCTCGACATATTCGCTCGGAAACCTGCCGCAGGGTCTTGACGAGATAACGATCGGCAGTGCCGACAGGGTTAAAACGAGCGCACCGAGGGTTGTTTTTGCCGTCGGTATGAACGACGGAGTTTTTCCGATGATTCCAAATTCAAGCGGAATATTCTCGGAAAATGACCGCCGCACGCTTGCCGAATTTGAACTGAAAACCGACGACAGCTACGAGGAGAAGATGATGGAGGAGCGGTTTATTGCTTACAGCACGCTTCTCTCAACCTCGGACAGACTGTATGTAACATATCTCAGAAAGGACATAAACGGCGCTCAGGCGTCCCCGTCCGAGATTGTAACGCAGATCAGGAAAATCTTCCCGAAGGTCAGGCTTGTTGACACCGTGTGCACGGACGATATGGAGTATATCGAGAGCAAGGAGTCGGCATTTGACGTTATGGCAAGGCTCACGGCAAACGGCGGAGCTCTGCACAGCACGCTTGAAAGCTATTTTGAGGCTCAGCCGGAGTATGCGGGCAGACTTGCCGCTCTCAGGAGAAGTATCAAAAAGGGTGAGATGAGAATTGACGATCACGAAACGGCGACAAGGCTGTTCGGGCTGAATATGTATATGTCGGCGTCGAGAACCGAGGTTTACCACAAATGCCCGTTTGAGTATTTCTGCAAATACGGGCTGAATGCACAGCCGAGAAAGACCGCCGAGCTTGACCCGATGCAAAAGGGTACGGCGATACACTATATTCTTGAAAAGCTGATTTCCGCATACGGAAGCGACGGTCTGACGGCAATGGAGAAGCCGGAGCGTGACAGGTGCGTTATAGATATTCTCGAGGATTATTTTAAAGAGAACCTGACTGCGGGCGAGGAGATGGGCGAGAGGTTCGATTATCTCTTCCGCCAGCTCGGGCTTATAGTCTGCGAGGTTGTTGACAGGCTCGTTGCCGAATTCGAAAACAGCGATTTTGTGCCCGTTGCTTTCGAGCTGAGCATAGACAATGACGGCGAGGTCGGCACATACGACATACCTCTTCCCGACGGAGGAATGCTGAAGCTCAAGGGCTCGGTTGACCGTGTTGATGTTGCGGAAATGAACGGAACAACCTATGTCAGAGTTGTTGACTATAAATCAAGCGGAAAGAAATTTGATCTCAACGAGGTCTTTTACGGGCTGAATATGCAGATGCTCATCTATCTTTTTGCGATCTGGAAAAACGGATTCAGGGACTATAAAAACATCACCCCGGCGGGAATACTCTATATGCCCGTCAATGCGCCGTTTGTCGAAACCGAGCGTGACGAGGACAGCGCCGAGATTGAAAAGAAAAAGCTGAAGGGCGCAAAGATGAACGGAATGGTGCTCGACGACAGCCGTGTTATTTATATGATGGACAACACGGGCAGCGGCGTGCTTATCCCTGCGTCGATAAAGAAAGAGGGGGACTGCACGGGCACGCTGATTTCCCTCAAGCAGATGGATCTTCTGATGAAAAAATGCGAAAGGATACTTGCAAAAATGGCGGTCGATCTCCACAACGGTGTGATCCCGATCAGACCCGCTCATTCAAATACAAGCCGGAGCCCGTATGAGGACGTCTGCAAATACTGTGACTATAAGGAGGTGTGCCTTGTTGATGAGGACACGCCGACCTTGGAAATAGAAAATCTGAAGCATACGGAGAGCTTGGCAAGACTGGGAGGTGAGGACGATGCCTGAGTGGACAAGAGAACAGAAAAAAGCGATTGATTCACGTGACGGCTCAATCCTCGTCTCGGCGGCGGCAGGCTCGGGCAAGACCGCCGTACTCGTTCAGCGGGTTATCGAAAGGCTGAAAAACGAGGATAAGCCCTGCTCGGCGGACAGGCTTCTTATCGTGACCTTTACCAGAGCGGCAACGGCGCAGATGAAGGACAGAATCTACCGTGCCCTGCTCTCGGAGATAGAAAAAAATCCCGACAACGACCACCTGAAAAAGCAGGCGGTTATGCTCCCGTTTGCAAATATAAGCACGATCGACAGCTTCTGCAACGACATCGTGCGTGAAAACTTCCACGATCTGGACATCGCTCCGGATTACGGAATACTTGACAATTCACAGCTTGCGCTGATGTGCGACGATGCGGCGTCGAGGGTTATGGACGAGCTTTACAGGGAAAATTCGCCCGATTTTGTCGAGCTTGTCAATATAATGGCGAACGGTGCCGACGACAGTGCGCTGACGAGCCTTATCTGCAAGCTCTATGACGGATCTATGGCTTTTGCGAGACCCGGGGCTTTCCTCGACGGGCTGACCGAGGCTTACCGAAGCGAGCTTCCGCTTGAAGAACAGCCGTGGGGCAGAACGATTATTGAATATGCAGAGGGCTCGGCGGAGTATTGCAGACAGCTCTGCGAAAAAATGGTTAAAGCCGCAGACGGGGACGAGGTCGTAGGAGAGAAATACGGCGGCGGAATAAAGGAAGTCTGTCTTGCCGTTGATTCAATTATAAGAACACTCGAAAGCGGAACGTGGGATGAGATCAGGAACACATTTCTGACGGCGGTCATTCCGACTCTCGGCAGGCTCCCGAACAAGTATTCTTCACCGCAGGCGGAGCTTTGCAAGAACCACAGAAAAACGATTGCCGACAGGGTAAAAAAGACGGCGGAGCTTTTCTGCGCATCCGAGGAGGAGAACAGGGAGGATATTGAATATCTGCGCCCTGTTGCCGAAAAGCTGATTGAGGCAGTCAAACGCTACGGCGAAATCCTTTTTGAGGAGAAGAAAAGAGCCAACGGCTATGATTTTTCGGATATCTGCCATTTTGCGCTGAGGCTTCTTGTCAGCTACGGCGAGGACGGAAAAGCGTTCAGAACTCCGCTTGCGCAGAGCTTTGCGGATCGCTTTGAGGAAATCCTTGTCGATGAATATCAGGACGTCAACGACCTGCAAAACACGCTGTTTTGGGCGGTGTCGAGGGACGAAACGAACCTTTTTACCGTCGGCGACGTGAAGCAGAGCATTTACCGATTCCGTCAGGCGATGCCGGAGATTTTTCTCTCACGCAGAAATGCGCTTGAGGACTACGAGGACGGCAATTATCCTGCAAAGATAACCCTTGACAGAAACTTCCGCAGCCGGGCGGGCGTAACGGAAAATGTCAATTTCCTGTTCTCCCAGCTTATGTCCGAGGATATGGGATCGGTTAATTATAACGAAAAGGAATATCTTATAGCCGCCGCAGATTATGACGAATGCGATTTCCCCGAGGCGGAAATGTATATAGTCGGAGATATGGACGGAAATGTCGGACGTGACACGGAGGCGCAGTTTATCGCCGACAAGATAAACGAAATAATCGCAGGCGGAATGACGGTCAGGGATAAGAACGGCAGCCGCAAGGCGTCCTTCCGTGATTTTTGTATTCTTATGCGCTCGGCAAATAACGGCAAGGCGGAGATTTACGCAAAGACGCTTGCCGACAACCTCATACCGGCTTATGTTGCCAATAAAACGGGATTTTTTGCTTCTCCCGAGATCAGTATGATGCTAAGCCTTATGAGAGTTACGGACAATCCCGTTCAGGACGTTCCGCTTCTGGCGGTTCTGCTCTCTCCGATATTCGGCTTCACGGCGGACGAGCTGGCTCGGCTCAGAATTGCCGAGAGAAAAAAGCCTATATATCACTGTATCGTTAATGCGGCTGAGAGCGGAGACGAAAAATGCGCCGCTTTTCTTGAAAAGCTCGGCGAGCTGAGAATGCTGAGCGCAACACTGCCGTGCGACCGTTTCCTTTATGAAATGTACGACAGAACGGGCTGCAAGGCGATTGCGTCGGCGATGAAAAACGGATCGCAGCGCAGCGCAAACCTCAATATGCTCGTCGACTATGCCGCAAAATACGAGGAGTCGGGCAAGCGTGGACTTTCCGGCTTTATCAGATTCATCGACCGCATACAGCAAAGAAACAGCGACCTTGAGTCAGCCGCCGATGTTTCCGAGGCCGCCGACGTTGTGCATATTATGACAATACATAAGAGCAAGGGACTTGAGTTTCCCGTTTGTATACTTGCCGATCTAAATGCCT
>USJJ01000033.1 GCA_900554995.1 uncultured Ruminococcus sp.
GGGCTCATACCAGATACCGAACTTGAGACCTGCGGCGTTCACGCGCTTGATAAGCGAGGAGAGACCGCCCTTCAGCTTGTTCTCGTTTACATACCAGTCGCCGAGAGACGAGCTTGAGTCGTTTCTCTTTCCGAACCAGCCGTCGTCCATAACGAGCATCTCGATGCCGAGCGTAGCCGCTTTCTCAGCGAACGCGGCAAGCTTGTCGTCGTCAAATCCGAAGTAAGCCGCCTCCCAGCTGTTGATGAGCAGCGGACGTCTGATGTCGCGCCACTTTCCGCGAACAAGGTTCTTTCTGAACAGGCGGTGGAAGGGACGGCTGACGCCGCCGATTCCGTTTTCGGAGAAGATATTGAAATAGATATAGTCGTCATTGAGATAGGGGGTACAGATGTTGAGGAAAAGCATAACACCGAAAAGTATCGCCGATACAGCCGCAATGATTCCGATGTTCAGCTTTCGCTTTGAGGAAAGAGTATTATCGGTGCGGCAAAGAAAAGAATATGATTTGTCGGCGAAATTTTTGCAAAATGCGTTGAAGCGGCTTTCTTCCATTGTGTTCCCTCCTTTATGGTGAATATTATAATACACGGCAAAGAAAAAAACAACAGTATTGACGAACATTTATTGAGCTGCCGAATATTTCTGATAGTAGGAATATTATTTTGAAATCGGTGATTTTCTATGAATTTTTTGACCGAGACGGTTATTGGAATATTACTGCCGTTTGTCGGAACAACCGTCGGGGCGGCGACAGTGTTTTTTATGAAAAAGCAGAGTAACCCTCGCTTTCACAGAGCTATGCTCGGCTTTGCGGCAGGCGTTATGACTGCGGCGTCTGTATGGTCGTTGCTGATCCCGTCAATTGAGTCGGCGGGATCGTGGATACCTGCCGTGACGGGATTTCTCATCGGCACTGCGGCAATGACTGCACTTGATGCGGTCGTTCCGACACCCGAGCCGAAAAAAGAGCCGAAGCTCGGCGAAAATCTTTTGCTGTTTATTGCTGTGACACTGCACAATATACCCGAGGGAATGGCCGTCGGTGTTGCATTTGCGGGAGCGATAAGCGGAGTTCTGCCGATTTCGGAGGCATTAACTCTGTCAATCGGAATTTCCGTGCAGAATTTCCCGGAGGGAACCATCATTTCGGCTCCGCTCGTGACGGACGGAATGAACAAGCGAAAAGCGTTCGCTTACGGGGTGCTGTCCGGTGCGGTTGAGCCTGTTGCGTCGATTATAACGGTGCTTTTGACGTGGCTTGTTGCGCCGATACTTCCGTTTGTACTGTCGTTTGCCGCAGGTGCAATGATATATGTTGTTTCGCAGGAGCTTATTCCCGAGGCGAAAAGTAGAATCGGAACGGCGGGAACGGCAGTCGGATTTGCACTTATGATGCTGCTGGACGTTGCGATGGGATAATTTTTGAAGTTTTTTTGCAAAACATATTGACAAAGCCCGCTTGCTGATGTATAATATCAAACGTTCTTTAGCGGAATTGTGTAACGGTAGCACGACAGACTCTGACTCTGTTTGTTGGGGTTCGAATCCCTATTCCGCTGCCAAAAATAAAGACCACGAATTTTTCGTGGTCTTTATTTTTTTCAATGGGATTCAAACAAGGAGGGAGCAGGCTAAGCCTGCGGAAGAAACCAGTCCGGCGGACTGGTTTCGCCGACGTGGGCAACGAGCGAAGCGAGGCGAAGGCGACAGGGTCGCCGACACACGCTGAAAGACAGCAAGAAAGCTAAGAGGAAAATGTGCCATGAATTTTTCGTGGTTTTTTTGTCGAAATGTTCATTTCTCATTGCCTGTTGAACAGGAATAAAAAATGTGCTATAATTTCTGCGTCAGGGGGCGAAGATATGAAAACTGCCGTTATAAATATTCCTGCAAGGACGCCGCATTTGTGCAGTGTTCTGACGGGTTTTGTTATGCTCGGAAAGCAGGGCAGGCTTAAGCCGAAAATTAACGGCGGCGCCGATTTGCCTATGAAAGGGCTTATGGAAGTTCTGGTCGACGGAAAACGGCTTGCTTATGATATGCTCGATGGCTATAACTACACCTCCGAGGATGAGATTAATGCTTATCTTGAAACCTGTGATTACTTTTTTAAGCGCAGCTTTTCGACGGAGTTTAACGGGAAGATTTTTCCGACGAACAGCAGTAAAATATACAGATGGGGCTTTAATTACCTGACAACCTGCGACGGGAACAATTACTTCAACAACGACCCGGACAAAAGGCTGATTGAGACGATAAATCTAATCAGGGGAAGAAAACCGCTGAAATACTTTACATACGATAAATTCGAAAAAGAACCCGATTACAGCGGTGAACCGAAAATTTTGTTTATGACAAGGCTGTGGGATCGGTCGCAGACATCCGAAAAAAATCTTGACGGAATTAATTCAATGCGCATTGAGCTGGTTAAAGCTCTGAAAAAGGAGTATCCGAATAATTCCGTGAGCGGAATATATGACGGGCTTTCTGCAAGAAAAATTTGCCCCGAATTGATTCTTCCGAGCGGAGCGACAAATCGCAGCCGATATCTCGAAACTATGAAAACTGCGGACATTTGTATCGCAAGCACGGGACTGCACGGTTCGATCGGATGGAAAACGGGCGAATATATTGCGGCGTCCAGAGCAATTGTAAGCGAAAAGATGAACTATGAGGTCACGGGTGACTTTGAAATCGGCAGGAATTTTCTTGAGTTCGGCAGTGTCGATGAGTGTATGAGCCGTATTGATTTTCTCGTGAAAAATCCCGATAAAATATATGAAATGAAAAAAAATAACCACAGGTATTATCAAAATTATCTGCGCCCCGACGTTCAGCTCTCCAATTCCCTCAAAACCGCCGGGATTGAACTGTAAACGCAATTGATCAAGGATTGGTGAAACGATGAAAACGTGCTATATTTTTTCCGCAGTTGAAATGAAGAGTAATTTTCCAAAGCCGAGCGAGGACGATCTCATCATAGCGGCGGATGCAGGATATCTGAATGTTCAAAGAGCGGGACTGACTCCCGATATCATAATCGGCGATTTTGATTCCTCGGAAAAGCCTGTTACGGACACTCCGATAAAAATATTTCCGGTTCTCAAGGACGACACGGACACAATGCTTGCAATCAGGTACGGGTTTGAAAAAGGATACAAACGGTTTGAGATCTACGGCGGCCTCGGAGGAGAGCGCACCGACCATACCGTTGCCCATATTCAGTCACTGGCTTTTATTGCCGACCACGGAGGACAAGGCTTTCTTGTCGGAGAAACCGAAACATTTACGCTGATAAAGAATTCTTCGGTCACCCTTCGTTCGGAAAAGGGCAGAACTCTTTCCGTGTTCGCTTACGGCGGAACAGCAAACGGCGTTTCGCTGAAAGGCTCGGTCTATGAAGCGGACGATCTTACGCTTTCGCCGTTCTTTCCCCTCGGGGTCAGCAATAAATTTGATTCCGACACCGCAGATATCGGAGTAAAGGACGGATATCTTCTGATAAAATGGTAAAATCAAGGGTTTGTTGCAATCACCTGCAACAAACCCTTTTCTTATTTGTATATAACCTTAATTTCGTGCTTGCCGGGTGCGGTGGAGAATCGAAAAACACCTTTGCGATTGATTAGGATTTCCTTGCCGTCGAGCTCCGCATATTTCGGGACAGACGGAACAAAAATTTCCGTTTTTGCCTTAGTCTCGTCGGTCTGGGTAAACTCAAGGTGAAATTCCTTCTTCTCACGGTCATAGCCGTAGCAGTCGATTTCACCGGTGACCGCAATCGGATGAGGTCGGGTCAGGACGTTTTGGTAAACCTCGGTCTCGGTGAAGCCGCCGAAGTATGTCCAGTAGGTATTACCCCACTTATACGAATCAAAAAGATCAAGCAGGTACTCAATGTGCGGGAACCATTCGTCACCCTCGGTGAAACCGCCCCATTCGCCGACGATAACGGGAACTCCGAGGCGCATCTGAGAGCGTCTGTGCTCGGCGAAGATCGAACCGACGCGGTCGTTGCTTGCATATTTATACGATGGCGTATCAACCATAAAATCGTATGCGTGCGGCGAAAAGATCACGTTGTTTTCAGTCTTGCCCGAGAGAACGGGACGGGGACAGGAATAAGGAATTCCGAGGTTTGAATAGTAGCTGTTCTCAAGGAACACGAGCTTATCACTGCCGCAGCGGCGTGCCGCTCTCGTCATTTTATTAATGAACGGGAAATATTTTTTTGTGTCAAAGGTTTTGATTATATCGTCGGCGGCACTTGTAATTTTTCTGAGGTGCTTCCCGCTGTAAAGATCGAGAACTCTTGCCGGATCATCGCTCCTTGTCGCAAGCTCAATGAGCTTTTTTTTGGAAATTGTTTTATCAAAAACCGTCGTCGAAACAAGGCGTGCAATGATCTCACGGAACGCTTTGCCGCCGCTCTTGCCGGGAAACGGCTCATTGAAAAAGTCAAAGCCGATTACCGCCGGATGGTCCTTGAATCGGTTGATCACATATGTCCACATTTCCTCAAAGTACGTCTGCAATCCTTTGCCGTTGAGTTCGGCATTGTCCCAGAAAGAGTCAAACGCACTGTGAACGGCTCTGCCCCAGAAGTAGCCCTCGGCCCAGACAATTTTGGTCGGCTGATATTTATATTTCCGGGTCATTGTTGCCCATTTAGGCGCACCGTCGCCACAGTTGAGATCCGTGCCCGAGAAAAGATCCTGGTGCATATCAAGATAGACGTAAACACCTGCGTCCTTGCACTCATTGAGAATGTTCCCGATAGAGTCGAGAAATTCATCGTTATATTCACCCGGCTGAGGCTCAATCGCATCCCATGTCATTCCGAGACGGATAAGATCCATTCCGTGAGCTTTCATATCGGCGGCAAGCCCTTTGTTCCACATCGTGCCGTAAATTCTGCGCTGGCCCTCGACATATTTTCCTTTATCGCAAACATTGAGACCGGTGAGGATTCTCTCACGACCGTGCGAATCGACAATTCGGGGGCCTTTAACTGTTAATTTATCCATTTTTGCCTCCTCCTTTGTTCTTGCGCTGTTCCTTTGCCCTTGCGGCATATTCTCTGCGCTTTGCTCTGAGATCTTCTTCCTCTGCCTTGCGGCGCTTAATCTCTTCCTCGTGCCTCGTTTTCGATTCCTTGTAGCCTGCTTTGATATCTTCGTAATGAAGATAATTTTCTCTCTGTCTGAGGATTTTTTCTGCCTCAATATACGGCTTTGCGGCACGTGTGTAGATTGAATTTTCGTCCGTTGAGGATTTAATCTTTCTGCGGATTTTTTCACGGTCTTTTCTGAGTTTCTTGATTTTCTCGTTTGCTGCTTTTTCCGCATCTTTGTTCTTTTCCTTTGCAGCGGAGCGAAGCTCGTTTACCGCTTCCTTAATCTGTGCGTCGAGTTCATCCTCTTTTTCAAAAAGCTGTTCAAAAACCTTTACGTCAAATTTTTCAATTCCGCCTGCATACTTATTCGCAAGAACTTTCTTTGAATCCTTGATCATACGGACTCTGTTTATCGCATTGCGGCGCAGTTCCTTTTCGGCTTCGGTGGATTTCGGGAGAGACTTTGCTGCTTTCATTGACGGAATTTCAAGCGAATAAAGCCCCTCAAGTCCCGAGTCGTATATTTTCTGTGCCTCGGCAAGCTGAGCCTTGCCTGCGTCCGTGTCAAATTTGTTGAGCTCCTTGACAACATACTGAGCGATCTCAATCTTTTCGTTGTCCGACTTCAGATCCTTATATTCCTGCTTTGCCGCCTTGACTGCGATTTTTCTTTCGTCTTTATTCTTTATCTTTTTCGCAGCCTTGATCTTATCCTTAGTCGGCTTGACGATTTTCCTGCCGTAATATATGTTTGCCTCTTCGATAATATCAATCGCTTCAACAAGTGAGGCGTCGGAAAGAACGCCGTTGCCGTAATCCTCAAACAGCGCACGGATTTTAAGAACCGTGACCATTGCTTTTTGCTTGATTTCTGTCAGATCGTAGAAGAAATACGGAATAACATTCAATGTTGCACCGATCGTTGCGGCGATGATAAGGACGCTGCAAATATTTTTGAAATACCACGGGTTTGAGAGAACCTCATAAACATTACTGCCGTCAAAGCCGAGACTTCTTGCGACTTCCTCGTTAAGACCGGAACGGTCATAAAGCTCGGGAAGCGCAGAATTTGTGATAAGAGTTACAACGCTTCCGATAGCGCCGACGGCAACAAACATACCGTCAATTCGCTCACCTGTTATATACTGCTGATAGTCCCTGATGTCGCCGTTTACGCCCGGGGTCAGCAGTGTTACGGCATAAGCAGCCATATAGTTGAAGAAGAAGCAGAACATCAGCGGCCATATAATCTGCGAGGGGTCGCCGAGCCTGATTATCGGCAGCATTAAGATAATGAAAATGACGTTAACGATGTTGCTGACAACGAGAATTTTCCTCTTGCCGAGGGCACGGATGAGAAACGGGATGAACAGCATCGGCCAGAGCGACGCATTTCCTCGGATTGTGACAATGAGCGAATACTCGGCGGGACTGCAAGCGTCCTGGTAGCTGTAAAGCCAGTCCATAATATTCTGAACCGCATTTTCGAGGAATCCGATCCAGCCTGCAAGTGAAATGATCCAGAAATATTTGTTGCGGACGACCGCACGAAAGGCGTCCGTGAATTTAATTTTAACCGTGTGCGTTTTCGCCTGAACAATTTTCTCTTCGGTGTTGAAATACACGAGAAGTCCGAGAACAAATCCGAAAATAATCATCGGCGGATAAAACGCCCTGTAAATTCTTATGTCGACAAGTGTGTTTTCTCCGGTGATCGCTCTTGCGACAAGCGGAAGAATGAGGTTGCCCAAGGTCGGCGCCATTGAGTTGACAACCGATTTTATCGAAGTCACATCGCTTCGCTCATATGTGTTCGGCGAAAGAACGTTGATAATGCTCTGATCGACATCGTAATAGAACATATAAAAGAACTGCAAGCCGATGTTGAAAAGCAAAACAGTCAAACACTTTGCAAGCATTGACATCCGTTCATACGGCATATAGACAAAGGCGATTGCAAGGATCGCCGTCGGCAGACCCATAGAGAGAATGAATGGACGGTAACGTCCTTTTTTACTCCTTGACGAGTCAATTATTTTACCACGCAGAGCCGTCAACGGAAAGCTGAGGATAACGCTGAGGATGTAGATTATGTAAAGCGGCTTCGGCGCAATTCCGATAGTGTTGCTGATGAGGGTATTTCCGATGCTGATAATCATATTCTGAGCACAGAAAACAACGAATTGAATGCCGAGACCGCCGACCGCAAGGGAGACAATCTCCTTAAAGGACATATAACGTCCCAGCGGCGGCTTTTTCCAGTATACTCTGAGATCGTCGCAGAGCGTGGAGGCTTTCTCTTTGATGTTCACGGGCATCACCTCAAAACATAATTTAAAATATTATAACATATACAGGAATTTAAGTAAATCGGAACAATAGATAAAAAAGGGAGACGATTTTTGTTGACGTGCGGTCATCACAATATATATTAAATTCTTAATTGACATATGGATTATATGGTGGTATACTCTACAAGGTTTAAATTCAAGGAGGCGCTTTTGATGAAAAGCATAAAGAAGATACTCGCTGTTGTTATGGCTGTTGTGCTTGCTTTTTGCAGCTTCTCTTTTGTGGGTTCGGCAAAGAACGATGAGGAAAAGGAATACGTCGCAACGGTCTATGTCTGCCAGAGAGCTACGTCCTATTATCTGAACGGTCACACCTGGCTTTATTTTAAGAATCTCACAAATCACACAATCACAGTCGGAGTTTATCCGCTCCCGAAGAATCAGGGCGTTTCCGTCGGAACCTTCGGAACTCTTGTGCGTGACGGCAGGGGCCTATACTATAATATAGAGAGTTACAGATACAATATCCTCAAATGGGACGATTTTGTCTGCCTGAAAAAGAATGTTACCGAGGAACAGCTTGCAAAGATGAGCTGGCAGATCACACGCAACGGAATTTGGACATATCTTCTCAATTGCAGCTTTTCCGCATTTACGGCTTGGGATATTGTCCTCGGAAAGTTTATTCCTTATTTGATTTTTCCGCTCCTTGCAAGGCTTTGCATTTTAATGTATCCTCAGCACGAATCGGGATTCTTTATGTATAATCCGAAGCCGAATCAGGTGTTCAAGCAGGTCGGATACGGCAGCAAGGCTCATCTTAAGCCTGCCGATCCGAGGCATCCCGACTGGGACTGATTCTTTTTAATAATTATGAGCTGTTCCGCTTGGTGTGGAACAGCTTTTTTTGACATTACGTCGCTCGCTGATCCGTAAATACTTTTTGGGGCGAGGCAAAAATATCGGCAAAAAACAGAACCGAAGCTGTCACGGCTACAAAATTGTGACAGTTTTTTTACAGGTTCAAGTTGAAAAATTATTAACGGAATGATATAATTATTCAACGATGTTCAGTAATTATCAGAGGTGAGTTCTTGGCAAGGAAGCAAAAGTTTGAAGGCGGCACAAAAAACAGAATACTTGAGGTCGGAAACGATCTTTTCTTCACAAAGGGATTCGATTCAACCGGAATCCGTGAGATTATGAAAGAGGTCGGTGCGGATGTCGGGGCTTTCTATTATTATTACAAATCAAAGGACGAACTTTTTGAGGATGTAATCGATAATTTTTTCGCACCGTACAAGGAGGATTTTGAAAGAATCACAGTTGAGGCGGAAAACAGACCGTACCGTGCAATATGGAGATTTTTTGAATATGTGAAGCAAAGCACAAAGGCATTCCGAAAAAAATATGAGGGAAAAATTCACCGCACGGTGCGCTGGGCAATCAGGGAGCAGACGCTGACGGTAATTGAGCCTTACATTGAGCGAATCATTAGCATTCTCATCGGCTACGGTGCAAAACCTACGATGGATCCGCATACAATGGCAATCTTTCTTTCCCACGGGGTCGGCAGCGTGATTCTGCACGAAGATTCGGATTGGGTCGATGCCTCGACGGACGATATGAGAAAAACAGTGAACATTATTATGGGACTTGATGAAAAAGTTTCTCAGAAAATGTTCGATGAAAATATTAAAGAAAAGGATTTTGTTGCCGTGAAGGAAGATTCGGAAAAGGCAGGTAATTGTTTTCTTGACA
>USJJ01000034.1 GCA_900554995.1 uncultured Ruminococcus sp.
GAGACAACCTCGACGGACTGTTCCGCAAACGAAATGGTTGAATAGATTCTTATAAGATTAAGAATCAACCGCTTAATCACCGACATAAAGTAACGGCTGTGCCATAACTGGCACAGCCGCTTTTTATTGGAATATATACCTTATCTTATCCGCTTCAATCTCGCGAATTTTTCCGTCCTTTTTGTTTGATATTGCCGTGCACTCCGTTTCCGGTGTGCGATATTTGAGAATATACCTTTCACCGCTCATTCTTGCAGATTCCGGGACGGTATAGCACACGGTTTTAAGAACGGAATAAAGCCCTATAAACGGACAAAATTCCGCCGCCTGCTCCGCTGTATAATCAAGTTTCATTCCGTCGTATTCAACCCGACAGCCGCTGTCATCAACGCTGATCTTCACGTCCTTGAACGGCTCCAGCATAGACGCCGTCATCACTCCGGTATCGGAATAAGCAACCCTTGCGGAATAATCCGTACCGTTGTAGCTTGCGCTGACGGTGCAATTCGGTCTTGACGGGGTGACATTTTCTTTCTTAACCTTTTTGCCGCACGAGGGCAGTAAAATCATCATACCGACAATAAGTATTGCAAGAATCTTCTTCAAATTTATCTCCGATTATTCAAAATTTGAAAGAACCTCCGCAATCTCGCCGATCATCTTTGTCGGAGTAACACCGTGCATTGAATATTTTTTCTGTACGCTGTCTCCGCAGAGTCCGTGTACATACACACCCGCAATCGTTGCGGACTGCAAGCTCATGGACTGGCAAACAAAAGAGGAAATTATACCTGCCAAAACATCACCCGAACCGCCCGTTGCCATTCCCGCATTGCCCGTGCGGTTTATATATACACTGCCCGACGGTCCCGCAACAACGGTGTTTGATCCCTTGAGAACGAGCACACAGCCGTATTCGGAAGCAAATTTTCTTGCAACCTTAACTCTGTTGTTCTGAATTTCTTCAATGCTCAAGCCCGTCAGTCTCGCCATCTCCCCGGGGTGCGGGGTCAGGATAAGCGGAGCGGAGGTCTCTTTCAATACATTTATATTAAACGAAACCGCATTTATTCCGTCCGCATCGAGAATAATCGGCTTTTTGACATTGAGAAGGATCTCTGCGACGAGCTTAACCGTGTCATCGCAAAGTCCGAGTCCGCAGCCGAGGAGAACCGCCGTTGCCTTATCGGCAAGGGCAAGAATTTGATTAAGATTATCCTCTCTGAGAAAGCCGTCCCTCGTCGACGGCATAGGATCCATAAGAGGCTCGGTCAGCTTTGAGGCTATCGCCGAATATGCCGCATCGGGAAAAACGCAGTCCACAATTCCGACCCCGCTCTCAACCGCCGCACTTGCCGCCATAACAGCTGCTCCCTGCATATTACGGCTTCCGGCAATGCTCAAAAGTCTGCCGTAGTCGCCCTTGTTCGACGCAGGATTTCTCGGTTTAAAAAATCTTTTTATTTCATTGTGCTCGGCGGACACAATCACGTCCGATCCGACCGCCTCGTAGCATTTTTCGTCAATGCCGATGTCAATAAGCGAAACGATTCCGCACTGGTCCGAAGCCGGTTTAAGAATATGCACGGGCTTGTAACAGGTTATCGCAAGAGTATAGTCTGCCTTAAAAAAGTCCGATTTGATTTCTCCGCTGTTACCCTCAAGTCCGCTCGGCACGTCCACTGCAAATTTCTTAGCCCTCGACTTTGAAATGTCGGAGAAAAACCTTGCTATTGTCTCGTCAAGCTGACCGTGAAAGCCGATTCCGAATACGCAGTCAACGATTGCGGCGGCGCTCATACAGGCAGAGACGCAGGCGTCGTAATTCTGATTGAGATCGGAAACAAGCACGGGCTTATCCTCAAGATAAGCGTACATAATCTTTGACTCGTATGCAGTCGGATAGCCGTTTGTCAGCACAAGACGGACACCGTAACCCTTGTCGCACAGATTTTTGGCAACAACGAATCCGTCTCCGCCGTTCTTTCCCGAACCGCAGAGAACCGCAACGGTTTTGGTTGCCGAATTGATTCCGACAATTGTCGAATGAATCTTCTCGGCGCAGGCATTGCCTGCATTTTCCATCATCTCGACATATGAAAGTCCGTTGACATCCGCATTTTCTTCGATAACGCGCATCTGTTCGCAGGTGTAAATGAGCATAATGAGTCTCCTATAAGTTATAAATTCTTAACATACCAGTCAATCGCCAGCTTCAAGCCGGAATCAAAATCATAATCGGGATCATAGCCGAGCATCTCACGTGCCTTTGATATATCGGCATTGGAGTGCTTGATATCCCCCGCTCTGTCGGGGCCGAAATTCGGTTTGATGTCCTTGCCGAGCGCACGTGTCAGCGAATGGTATATATCAATAAGATATTCACGTCCGCCGTAGGCTATGTTAAATGCGTTGCCTGCCGCCTCATGCGGAGCAAGGCAAGCCTTGAGGTTTGCCTCGATAACATTCTCAACATAGGTAAAATCTCTCGACTGTCTGCCGTCGCCGTTGATTGTCGGCGTTTCATCATTCATCAGCATTTTAATAAACTTCGGAATAACCGCCGCATACGCTCCGTCGGGATCCTGACGTCTGCCGAAAACATTAAAATATCTCATTCCGTATGTGTCAAGCCCATAAAGCCTTGTATACAGCTTTGCGTACTCCTCGGCGCAGCGCTTGGTCAGGGCGTAGGGGGAAAGCAGGTTACCCTCCTGTCCCTCCTTCTTCGGAAGAACGGGATGATCGCCGTAAACAGACGAGCTTGAGGCATAGACAAACTTCTTTACGCCCTTTTGCCTTGCCGCCTCCATCATATTGAGCGTACCCATAATATTGTTTCTCTCATAAAAAAGCGGCATTTCAATACTTCTCGGAACACTTCCCCATGCCGCCTGATGCAGAACATAATCCACACCCTCGCAGGCATTCATACATACCTCGAGATTCTTTACGTCGCCTTTTATAAAGGTATAGTTCGGATCGTCTGTAAAAAGATCAATATTTTCCTTTTTCCCCGTTGAAAGGTCGTCAAGGCATCTGACCTTGTAACCCATTTTCAATATTGCCTCGCAAAGATTGGAGCCGATGAAGCCTGCTCCTCCCGTCACGAGAAAAACCGAATCCTCGGGAAATTTTAAATTTGAGTATCCCATAGTGTCATTCCTTATTCGGCAAAAACCGATTATATTTATTTAATTATAACATTTTCGGTATAATAGTGCAACACTTTTGTTTTATACGATGTTTTCGTTGCAAAAATAATTCGTTTGTGTTATTATATCAGTCAGAAGAAGATCGGAGGGGCAAAAATGAGCAATAACATTCCAATCCGCACACGCGCAATCGGCGGCTTTGATAAACAGCAGGTTGACGAGTATCTGGCTGCACTCTCTGCCGAATACGAGTCGGCGGCGGCAAAAGAGGATTTTTCCGCAATACGAAGTGAAATCTCCGAGCTGAAAAAGACGCTTGCCGAAAAAGAGGCAAAGCTCACTCAGCTTAAAAATACCGTTGCAAAATATGAAGAGAATGATAAAAGCAAGCCCGACTTCGACAACCTCACCGATTCGGCAAAGAAATTTATCGACGCTCATAACGAGGTTGTAAAAATTGCCGACGAAACAAGCGGTTATATCAATTCAACTGAGCGAAAACTGCCTGCTCTGCTCAAGAACCTCACGCAGATTGCCAAAGACATTGATGAGCTCGGCAAGGAGCTTTCGACGGTCTCGGATCAGATCAGTGCGATCCCGATCGAAGAAAAATCCGAAGAACTCAAGCCGACCGAAAAGGATATATTCGACACATTTGTTGACGAATTTAAAATTTAAAAATGAGCAGAGACACCTTACGATGTTTCTGCTCTTTCCTTATCTTAATGAAAATCCCTCTTTGCGGACGGGTAAAACCTCATTTTCAAGATTTCCGCCGTGGGCAAGGTAGATTTCGTACAATTCCTGCATTCTCTCGTCCGAGTATGTATAGCCCCACTGATTTTTTATCTTTGCAAAATCCTCAAATGTTTCATCGGGCAGGGTCGTGATCTTGTCAATATCAAGCGGAAGCGGAATACAAACCGTTCCGTCCGAGGTTATGTAATACTTTTCGGCAAGCGCGATGAGTCTCCTGTTTGCCTCCTGCTTGGGATATTCCTCGTCAAACATAATTCTTGTAATCGGGAATACCGCAACCTTTGCGTTCATAAGCTCATAAGCGTGCTTTGAAAGTCCCGAATGTCCGTGATGTGCGACCTGAACCACATCACATCCGAGCTCATCGCCGTAGCGTTCCTCGAGCACCTCGCTTGCAAGGGCGGAGCAGTCGCCGGGGATAAGCACCTTCGTCGTGCCGACCGTCATCATAACGGCACAGGACGAATCGTTATAATCCGGCATCCTGTGCGGAAAAATATCCTCATGGGTACACATCACGTCAAAGCTCAGGTTACGCACCGTGAAGTGCATACCCGAATGCAGCTTATATTTCGGAACGTCAATTCCGTCAAGCTGACGGAACAGCTTTTCCGAGAGCAGTATCTCCTCAATATCCCAGTCCCCGTCAATGTCATACTTAGGGTCAATAAGATTTGAATAGAAGCCTTCAATAATAACGTCATCACAGTTATAGCGAAGGAAATCCATCATTTTAGAGATATGATCGGAATGAGCGTGAGAGATAAGCCAGCCGTTGACAACAATTTTTCTGTCCCTCGGCGTTCTGTCACGCATGAATTTATGGATTCTGTCATTGTCGTTGAACTGGAAATAGTGACCGCTGTCCACGACAAAAAAACTGTAATCGGGGCACTGAATAAGCAGGCACATTCCGCAGTCGATATATGTGTGGTCATTCTCGAAGCCGTAGAACACTGTTTCGCAGTCGCCGTCGCACACAGGCTCGCCGTCCTCGGGGACAGAGTTCTCCCCTGCCGTCACACGCAGCGTCGAATCACACGGCGTGAACAGCGCCGTAACGTGCAGTTCGTCCTTGTCAAGGAGAAAAAAGCTGTTGTTTGCAAGCTCGTTTTTACGAATCACGGAAAATCCGTTTTTGCACAGCTTGTCAATCCACTTCTCGGTTTCACCGATACTTGTATTTCTGTAAATTGCCATTTCGCAGTTTTCACGGCAGTCATAAATCGGCTCGTCGGCACAATTGCTAAAAGCAAGCTCACTATCCCAAAAGCTCATTATTCCTTGTCCTCTTTTTTATATTTCTTTGCAATGAAGATAACGCCTGCGGCAATAACCGCTATCATAGAAATCGCAAGTGCCGCAACGATAATTATCTTGTTTCTGTCAGGCTGTTTTTTCTCGGTCTCGGCATTTGCATCGGGCGTCTGTCCGCTGTGTTCATCCGTTATCTCTGTCTGAACCGTGGTTTTTGAGGAATCGACGGTTGTGGCGGCTGTTGTTGCGTCGGTTTTCGCTGCAGAGCTTGTCTTGGCAACGGTTGTTCCTGCCTGTCCGGGTACGGTGACGGGAGTATTGCTCTTTTCGCCGATCTGCGTAACCGTTGTGCCGATTATAACCGCACTCGTAGCCTGTGCTCCGCTTATTCCGCAGTTTGTAACCGTCAGCTTAACATCCTTTGAAGTCAGCTTATCCGCAGTATCCTTCTTCAGCGTGATAACCAAAAGATCCTTGCCGTTCACCGCTTTGAAGCCTACGGTCGTCGCAAAGGTAAATTTAATCGGATTGCTGTCCTTATTGAAATTTGAAAGCGTTGCGTCCTGTGTTCCGAGATCGCCGACATAGATCTTGAAATTTCTCAGACCTGCACCGTTGGAGCAGTCCGTTACGCTCACTCTGTTTGAAAGCTCAACCTCAAAATCGAGGCAGTTGAAAGCCGTTCCGCCGTTAAAATCGATTGAAACAACAGCCTTTGTATCGTTTTCCGAAACAACGGTAACACCGAATCTTGAATTTTCCGCCGCCAAGGCAGGTATGGAAAGGCATAAAGCCGTCACAGCGGCAAGTATAATTGAAATAATTTTTTTCATAAAATGACCTCCGTTTGATAAGCCTACCAATCAAATATGTGAAACATATGGTAAAAGCATTATACGGTAAGTATACCACATCACATTGAATTTTTCAATATAAGTATCTTTGTTGGTTTTGCACAAGTTAAATAAGCGTTTTTTATCATTTATGCAATATTAATTATTTATAATGTTTCTCGTATTATTATTGGAGGGCTTATTATGAAAAGCGAGAGCAAATTTAAACTCAACCAGGTTGTTTTGGCGGCACTTTTTGCGGCACTTACCACCGTTTTGACCTATTACGTCAAGATCCCAAGCGTTAACGGATATATGCACATCGGCGATTCAATGATCTACCTCTGCGCAAGCCTTCTCCCGACTCCGCTTGCCGCACTTTCGGCAGGTATCGGCGCAGCGATTTCCGACGCAGTCGGCGGTTATACTATGTATATAATTCCGACCTTTATTATCAAAGCAATTCTCACCCTCTGCTTCACACACACGGCAAAGAAGCTTCTTTGCAAGAGAAATGTTATTGCCGTTTTCATTGCGGCATTTATTACAATTGCAGGCTACTATATCGCAGAGGTTATCATTCTTGCGCTTTCTGCACCGGTCGGCTTTACCGAGTATCTTTTCAGCGTTCCGTCATGGGTAAGCGCACTCAACACTCTCCCCGGCAATGCCATTCAGGCAGGCTCAAGCGGAATACTTTACATTGTCCTTGCCGCAGCGCTTGACAGGGCAAAAATCAAAGACAGAATGAGGAAGTTTTAATTATGGCTGATATTGTTTACACCTACGGCAACAGCGTATATATGAACATCACAAACAAATGCCCCTGCTCCTGTGTTTTCTGCATCAGGAGCAACGGCGACGGGCTCGGCTCAGCAGAATCGCTTTGGCTGAAGAAGGATCCCACTCTCAAAGAGATTGAGGACGAGATCAACAAATTTGACTTTTCACCCTATTCGGAGGTCGTTTTTTGCGGCTACGGTGAACCGACGCAGGCACTTGATAATCTTATTGCGAGTGCAAAATATCTTAAAGAGAAGTTCGGCTTAAAGATCCGTCTCAATTCAAACGGGCTCAGCGATCTTATCAACGGCAAAGAGACCGCAAAGCTCCTTGAGGGCGTTGTCGATTCGATTTCAATCAGCCTCAATGCTCCGAACGCAAAGCGCTACCAGGAAGTCAGCCGTTCACGCTTCGGCGAGGACGCATTCCCCGCCCTGCTGAAATTTGCCGAGGATTGTAAAAAATATATTCCGAGGGTTAAGTTTACTGTCGTTGACGTTATCAGCAAGGAGGAGATTGCCGAATGTCAGCAGCTTGCCGACAAGATGGGAATACCGCTGAGAGTCAGGGCATTGATTAAGTAAAACCGTAAAAAATCACCGAGCATTTTCAAGAAACGGAAATGCTCGGTATTTTTATTTTGTTTTTTCGATTATCTCATACGGTTTTTCCGCAATATATTCCGCTCCGGCGGCTATCAGCTCCGAGACGTCACGATTGCCCCACGTCACGCCGATGCAGGGAAGTTCCGCATTGTGCGCCGTATGTACATCAACCTCAGAGTCACCCGAGTAAACGCATTTTGCCTTGTCCGCTCCGAGCGTTTCAATAACATAAAGCACCGAATCGGGCGCAGGCTTTGACGGGAAACGATCCATCTTTCCGACAACAAGGTCAAAAATATCTCCGAAGAAATCCTTAACAACCTTTTTCGCCGCTTCGTCCGCCTTATTGGAAACGACGGCGACCTTACAGCCGTTCTCCTTGAGTGTTTTAATGACGTCGATAATTCCGTCATACGGCTTTGTGAAGTCGGCTATATGATCAAGATAGTATGCGGTAAAAATCGCAAGAGTTTTGTCGTAATCATTCTGTGAAATATCCTGCGGAGCGGCACGCTTAATAAGCATTCTTATACCGTTTCCGATGAATCGGCGAACCTCGTCGACCGTCCTTTCTGGATAATTCATCTGCCTCATCGCGTAATTGACGGCATTCGCAAGATCCTGCAATGTGTCGAGCAGTGTTCCGTCAAGATCGAAAATATATGTTTTGTATTTCATAATCATCACCGATTTGATATTATATCACAAAATCCGAAAAATGCAATATACGGAAAAAAATACCGTTTCAAATTCTTGGAAAATGAAACGGTCTCGGCTTATTTTTGAATGTGATCGTAGATTGTTTTTGCTATCGTCTCGGCGGTTTCGTCGAGCTTTTCGTCAAATGCCTTGTTATCCTTATCATTGGTGATAAATCCGACCTCCAAAAGGAGCGACGGCATATCCGTGTCGGAGTTTATGTAGTAATCTCCGAAGGTGTTGTCACGGAAGCCTTTCTTTATGCCTCGGTTCTGCTGACCTGTCAGCTTGCAGATATTTGCAACAAGATTTTCGGCTAGCTGTTTCTCATCGCCTTTCGTTTTTTTTGAAATCCACGCCTCAATTCCGTTGGCATTTTTGTCCTCCGCCGAGTTTCTGTGCACACTTATAAAGAGCGTGCAATGCTTTTTATTTGCCGATTTACAGCGATCCTTGAGCGTAACGTCGGAATCATCCTCACGGGTAAGATAAACCTTGACACCCATTTTTTCGAGATTTTCCTTGATTTTTAACGTCAGGCGAAGATCATCGTCTTTCTCATATCGGGCTCCGACTGCCGCTCCGACATCGTTCGCACCGTGTCCCGCATCAAGGCAGACATACGGGTCGCCCGAATATGTGTACTTCGTCCGAAAAACATTAAAGCGTACGCAGACTCCGACAATCACCGCCGCCAAAAGCACGGCGGCAACGATGATATTTCTTTGTTTCTTCTTGATTTTGAACTTCATTCTATCACCTTAATAATGATTGGTTAATCTTCTGGCGGCTGAGTCTTATTTTGCTTAATAATGAGATAAAAATCTGCCGCCCCGCCTCACCGTTAAGGGAGGCGGGAATGTTTGTGTAACGAAACTTACTTCATCAGCTTTTCATAAACCTCGCCGGTGATGCAATAGGTTGCGATTGAGCCGTCGTTGAACGTAATTTCCGCAATTCGGTAGTCGTTTCCGCAGTAGCCGTAGAGGAATGAATTATCAAGCACCTTTTGAATTGTCGACTTGCT
>USJJ01000035.1 GCA_900554995.1 uncultured Ruminococcus sp.
GAGTTAAGGCGAGCATTCTTTCAACGCTCACCTCAAAAATCATCTCCACCATGATGGCGGAGGGACTTTCCCTTGAGGAATGTGTTTCGACCATTGCCGCAACCCTCCCGATATGTTCGGTCAGGGGCGTTGCTTACTCAACCTTTACTATTATTCACCTGATCAACAATGAGACAGCCGAACTTATACAGTACGACAACCCTCACGTGATATTGCTCAGGGATGCGAAAAATTTTGACTATCCCAAAAATGAGCTTAATATAAACGGAAAACAGATATATAAGTCCGTTATCAGCTTGCAGGAAAACGATATTTTCATTGCAATGAGTGACGGTTGCCCGCACGCCGGAATAGGACTTGCCTATAACTTCGGATGGAGACGTGACGATATCATTGATTTTATGGAAACCGTCTCCGACCTCGGATATACGGCAAAGACGCTATCGACAATGCTTATTGACGAGTGCAACAAGCAGTACGGATATCATCCGGGCGATGATGCGACCGCCTGTGTGGTCCGTATCAGAAAGAGAGAGCCTATGAATCTTCTCTTCGGTCCTCCGCGCAACAGGGACGACTGTGACCGTATGATGAGTCTGTTCTTCTCGAAAGAGGGCAAGCATATTGTCTGCGGCGGCACAACATCGTCGATTGCCGCAAAATATCTCGGTAAACCCGTCAGGGCAACGCTCAATTTTGAACAGAGCGATGTTCCGCCGATTGCCGAAATTGAGGGTGTCGATCTCGTGACCGAGGGCGTTATTACAATCAATAAGGTTATTGAATATGCCAAGGACGCTCTTGATAAAAATGAGCTTTATGAGCAATGGAGTATCAAGCAGGACGGAGCATCGAGAATTTGCCGATTGCTGTTTGAGGAAGCGACGGATATTAACTTCTATGTCGGCAGAGCCGTCAATCCGGCTCATCAGAACCCCGATCTGCCGATAAATTTCAATATTAAAATGAACCTTGTCGAGGAGCTTTCAAGCTGCTTGAAGCAAATGGGCAAGAGGATTAAGGTAAGCTATTTCTAAGGAGGAAAACAATGCTATATAAATTTGACACTAAGGTTCAGTATCTCAAATATAAGGTTCTCCGTGAAGTAGCCCGTCACGCATGGGACGACACACTGTTGGACAATCTTCTTGAAATTCCGAAAACAATTGTTCCGGGCAACACGCCGACTATGCGTTGCTGTGTTTATAAAGAGCGAGCGATTCTCGGCGAGCGTGTAAAGATCGCAATGGGCGGCGACAAGTCAAACCCGAACGTTATTGAGGTTATCGAGACTGCCTGCGATGAGTGTCCGATGGGTGGCTATGAGGTAACAAACGCATGCCGAGGCTGTCTTGCACACCGTTGTATGGACGCCTGCCGATTCGGCGCCATCACGTTTGACGAGAACCATGTTGCACATATTGACAAGACGAAGTGTAAGGAATGCGGAGCCTGTTCAAGGGTCTGCCCTTACACCGCAATTATAAGCCGTAAGCGTCCGTGTGAGAATGCCTGCAAGATCAAGGCTATCAAGATGAACGAGAATAAGGCAGCTGCAATTGATAACGATAAGTGTATTGCCTGCGGTGCCTGCGTTTACCAGTGCCCGTTCGGTGCAATCACGGACAAGTCCTATATCCTTGATGTTATTGATATCATTAAGAAGAGCAAGAGCAACAAAAAATACAAGGTATATGCCGTTGTGGCTCCGTCAATTTCAAGCCAGTTCAAGTATGCGAAGCTCGGTCAGGTTATCACGGGACTTAAAAATCTCGGATTTCACACTGTTATCGAGGCGGCTCTCGGCGCGGATATGGTTGCCTTTGCCGAGTCCAAGGAGTTGGTAGAAAAGGGTTTCCTCACAAGCTCCTGCTGCCCTGCTTTTGTGAGCTATATCGAAAAAGCATTCCCGCAGCTTCTGCCCTATGTTTCACATAATCTTTCGCCTATGGCAGCGATATCCAAGTACATTAAGGATAAGGAAGAGAGCAGCAGGATCATATTTATCGGACCTTGCACGGCTAAAAAGGCAGAGGTTCAGAAGGAATCCGTCCGGCAGTATGTTGATGCTGCAATGACTTTTGAGGAGCTTCAGGCTCTCTTCGACAGCCGTGACATTGACATTATGACGCTTGACGAGGATACACTCGACAACGCCTCGTATTTCGGAAGAATCTTTGCACGCAGCGGCGGACTTTCCGATGCGGTTGCCGAGGGCCTCAAGGAACAGGAGATTACCGACTTTGAGCTCAAGGCGTGCGCCTGCGACGGAATCGAGGCTTGCCGTACCGCACTTCTCAAGAAGAGTAAGGACAGGCTTGACGCAAACTTTATCGAAGGTATGGCTTGTATCGGCGGATGTATCGGCGGCGCAGGCTGCTTGACCCACGGCGAACGTAATAAGGCTGAGGTTGATAAGTACGGCAGAGAGGCTTACGAAAAGACGATTACCGATGCCATCTCTATGCTCAAATAATATCTCTTGACAAATCCGAATTAAGATGTTAAGATAATTCATAATGATACACGAGGAAGATGTGTAAGTAGTTACCGTCACGGTATGTAAAGAGAGCGGATGTCATCGGCTGAAAGCACTGCCTTACGAACGGGAATGAATTTCAGCATCGGAGTGACCTGCGAAAACATTGACTAAGCAGGGCGTGCCCGTCCGCATCATCGACGGTAAAAGAGTGCGGAGCTAAGGCTTCGAATATGGGTGGTACCACGGTTTACCCCGTCCCATAACAGGATTTTGATTCTGTTATCGGACGGGTTTTATTTTTATCAGGAGGTTATAAAATGGCAGAACAGATCGAATTGCTCAGAAAAAAGTTTGAAGATTCTATTTTACAGGTCAAGGACGCTTCCGAGCTTGAAACGCTCCGAGTTAATTTCCTCGGCAAGAGCGGCTTCGTAACAACACTTCTCAAGGGTATGGGTAAGCTCTCTCCCGATGAGAAAAAGAAAATGGGTCAGGCGGTCAACACTTTTAAGCAGAGCGTTGCGGACTCAATCGGTAAGAAGGCCGAGGAGCTCCACAAGCTCGCAGTGAAGAAAGAGATTGAGCTGACTCCCGAGTTTGACGTTTCCGTTCCGACGGATCTGACAAGAGGATCATATCATCCGATCACACTGGTTCAGCGCCAGTGCGAGAATGTGTTCAAGTCAATGGGCTTTACCGTTGAGGATTACAGTGAGGTCGTAACGGACTACGAGTGCTTTGAGTCGCTCAACATTCCGAAATTCCACCCCGCCCGTGATATGCAGGACACATACTATCTGACAAACGGTCAGCTTCTCAAGTCGCAGACCTCTGCGGCTCAGAACGCTATCTATAAAAAATACAAGGATCAGCTCATCAACGAGGGCAAACCGATCAAGGCTGTTTTCCCGGGCAGATGCTTCCGTAACGAGAGCACCGACGCCTGCCACGAAAACACATTTTTCCAGATGGAGGGCGTTATGGTCGGCAAGGATATTTCAATATCCAACCTCATCTTCTTTATGAAAACGATGCTTTCGGAGGTTTTCCAAAGAGATATTAAGGTCCGTCTGCGCCCCGGATTCTTCCCGTTCGTTGAGCCGGGATTTGAGCTTGACATCAACTGTCTCATCTGCGGCGGCGAGGGATGCCCGTCCTGTAAGCACAGCGGCTGGCTTGAGCTTTGCCCCTGCGGAATGATTCACCCGAACGTACTCAGAGAGGGCGGCATTGATCCCGATGAATACACGGGCTTTGCTTTCGGTCTCGGTCTTACCAGACTTGCAATGATGAAGTACGGCATCAAGGATATCCGTGATCTCAACAGCGGAGCTCTTGTAAATCTTGAGCAGTTCACGGACGACGAATAAGGAGGCAGAACTATGTTTATTTCAATTAACTGGATTAAAGATTTCGTCGACCTTTCGGGTCTTGACATTGACGAGCTTATTCACAAGTTCTCCCTGTCCACTGCCGAGGTCGAGAATGAGATTTTCTATAAGGGCAGCGACATAAGCGGAATTGTTGTTGCCGAGATAAAGTCGGTTGAGGAGCATCCCGAGTCAAAAAAGCTCCATCTGCTCAAGGTTGACGCAGGCGACGGACAGCTTACAGACGTTGTTTGCGGCGCACCGAATGTCAGAGTCGGTATGAAAACCGCTTTTGCAAAGGTCGGCGCAAAGCTCGGCGAGATTGAAATTGCACCGAGACCGCTCGCAGGACATATGTCTTACGGAATGTGCTGTTCGGAAAAAGAAATTGGTATGAGTGACGATAACTCCGGCATTATGGACATTGACGAGAGTATCGCCAACGGCACGGATATCAAGGATGTTTTTGCAATTGAGGATATCATCTTTGAGGTTGACAACAAGTCCCTTACAAACCGTCCCGATCTTTGGGGTCATTACGGAATCGCAAGGGAATTTGCTGCACTCGCAGGCAGGCCGCTCAAACCGCTTGATACCGTTGACCTCAGCCAATATAGGGATCTCCCGAAGGTCGATATGAAAATTGAGGATCCGCTCTGTTACAGATACTCCTGTCTTCAGTTTGAAAATATCACAAGAAATGTCAGCCCGGCGAATATGAGAATCCGTCTTTACTACTGCGGAATGAGAGCCATCAACTTCCTTGCCGACCTGACAAACTACCTTATGCTTGAAATGGGTCAGCCGATGCACGCTTTCGACTCAAGAAAGGTTGAGAAAATCAGAATCAAGAGATTTGACACTCCGTTTGAGTTTAAGACCCTTGACGGCATTGAAAGACACATCGACGAGAACACACTGATGATATGCAACGACAACACACCTGTTGCGATTGCGGGTATTATGGGCGGACTTGATTCCGAAATTGTTGAGGACACACATTCTCTTACCCTTGAATCCGCAACATTTGATGCTGTTTCGGTCAGAAAATCTTCGGCTCGTCTTGCTCACAGAACAGATGCTTCCATGCGTTATGAAAAGAGTCTTGACCCCGAGATGACCGTTACCGCAGTTGCACGTTTTGTTAAGCTCCTCAGCGACTACGACTCGGGCGTAAAGGTAACGTCAAGCCTTACCGATGAGTACGCTCATAAGTTTGACAACGTTGAACTCAATTTTGACAAGAAATTCGTTGACCGTTATACCGGCATTGAGATTGACAACGACACGATCGTTAAAACCCTCACCGCACTCGGTTTCAAGGTTAAGCTCGACGGCGACGACTTCACTGTTGATGTTCCGAGCTGGAGAGCGACTAAGGACGTTACTCTCAAGGCGGATATTATCGAGGAAATCACGAGGATTTACGGTTACGACAACTTTGATATCCACACGGCAACGGCTCCGCTCTATCCTGTCCGTCCGTTTGCCGAGAAGAGCATAGAGGACAAGCTCAAGGATATTCTTGTTAAGGAATTCGGACTTCATGAGGTTCATTCATATATCTGGGAATACACCGACGAGTATAAAAAGCTCGGCATTTTGACAGAGCCGAATATCAAGCTGGCTAATGCAACCAACCCGAACATTGAAACAATCAGGAAGTCGATGATTCCGACTCAGCTCTGCCAGATCAAGTCCAATTCATCCTATGCTCCGTCATTCGGAATTTTTGAGATCGGACGCATTGTAGACGGTGTTGACGGAAACAACCTTTGCCGTGAGCACAAGAAGCTCGCAATTACACTCTTAAGCAAGACAGAGACAACCGAGGAGCTTTACTTTAAGCTCATCAATATGATCTCCGTTGCGGTTGATGATATCAAGCACAAGAGTATTTCATTCAACGCTAAGACCACCGAGCTCAACTATATTCATCCGAAGAACTATAATGCAATAATTTGCGATGGCAAGGAGATCGGTCAGATCGGTGTTGTTCACCCCGAGGTTCTCAGAAATATCGACAAGAAAGCAAGCGTTGTATTCCTTGAAATTGATATGAAGGACCTTGTTGATGTTGAGAATGCAGGCATCAAATATGCCGAAGCGTCAAAGTATCCGTCGATCGAGGTTGACGTCACTTTTGTGACCGACACATTCAAGCCGATTAAAGAGGCAATTGAGCTTATCAATTCCGAACTTATCAAAAAGACTTCCGTCGTTGATACCTATCAGGACGCAAGCGGCAAGTCGATCACGATCAGAATCGTGTTCTCCCATCCCGAAAGAACTCTTGTTAAGGACGAGGTTATGGCAATTGTCAACGACCTCATCGCAAAGCTCGAGAATAAGGGAATTAACCTCAAAGCATAAGAATAAATTTTCGGCTGTCACCCCACCGTGGCAGCCTTTTTCTGTATTGACATTGATGATATAATTGCTTTAAGGAGGTGCGGTGATGGATAAGACGGAATTGCGGAATTTTTGCCGCAGGAAGATAAAAAACACACCTCCGAAAGACTTCACGGAATGGGGAGAAATGATTTCAACCCTAATTATCGGGACAGAAAAATGGAAAACGGCGGAGACGGTCTTTGTCTTTGTTTCTTTGCCCGGTGAGATTGACACACGCCGGCTTCTTAAAACAGCACTGGAAAGCAAACGCCTTTGCGTGCCGAAAATCACGGGAAACGGCACAATGGAAGCCGTTGAAATTAAAAATTCCGATGATCTTGAAACGGGCAGGTTCAAGATACCCGAACCGAAAGATTATTGCCCGACTGTACCGAAGGAAGATATTGATCTGATAATTATGCCGTGCTTTGCTGCTGACGGAGGCGGTCACAGACTCGGCAAAGGCGGGGGATTTTACGACCGATTTTGCAAAAACCTCAACTGCCCGAAAATGGTGGTCTGCCCTGAAATGCTCCTGCTTAAAAATGGCGAAATCCCGACGGAAAAATGGGATGTCGGGGCGGATTATGTAGCAACGGAGAATCAAATTATTGAGGTGAAAACCGAATGAATATTAAAAATAAATTCGGGATACTTGTGACAAATATTGCAAATCTCGTTACTAACGGACTGGCACAGGACAAAATTGACAGAACAGGCGCAGAGAAGATCGTTACATCGGGTATGCCCAAACTTTTGCGCAGAGCGGCGGCGGACGGTGCTGTTCTGCTCGAAAATGACGGCGTGCTTCCTCTCGGGGAGAACACAAAAATTGCGCTTTTCGGAGTAACGGGCTATGAGAGCCACTATGTCGGCTACGGCTCGGGCGGAGACGTAAACAATCCGTATGCGATCAGCTTTTCGCAGGGAATTGAGAACTGTGACAAGCTGAGCCTTGATTCCGAGCTTGCGGATAAATACAAAAATTGGCTTGAGAAGAATCCGATTAACCACGGCTTTTGGGGTCATTGGCCTTTTTACTTTACCGAAATGCCGCTTGATATTCAATCGGTGAAATCTGCACGTGATTCTGCTGATGTTGCTGTCGTTGTTATCGGAAGATCCTCGGGAGAGGACAGAGACTGCAAGCTGAAAAAGGGCAGTTGGTTCCTTGCCGATGATGAGGAGGCTATGCTCAGAAATGTTACCGCTGAATTTGATAGAGTAATTTTACTTCTGAATATCGGCGGAATTATGGATATGAGCATATTAGAAAAATATAAAGAAAAGTTCGGAGCCGTTATGATCGTTTGGCAGGGCGGAATGGAGAGCGGAAACGCCGCTGCCGATCTTCTTTGCGGCAATGTAAATCCGAGCGGCAGATTAACCGATACAATTGCGAAACACTACGAGGATTATCCCTCGTCGGCAAACTTCGGCGGAGACAAGTTCAACGAGTATAAAGAGGATATCTATGTCGGTTACAGGTACTTTGAAACCTTTGCAAAGGAAAATGTGCTTTATCCGTTCGGCTACGGCATCGGATATACCGATTTTGAACTTGAAATGCTCAAAGCGGAGAAAGCCGACGGCGGCTTTGAGTTTAACGTTAAGGTAAAAAATATCGGGAACTCCGACGGCAGAGAGGTCGTGCAGCTCTATCTCGGAAAGCCGTGCGGAAAGCTCGGAAATCCCGAGATGTGCCTTGTCTCATTCGGAAAGACCAAGACACTTAAAAGCGGAGAGACAGAAACAGTCAAGCTCTCGACCGATATGTATCAGCTTTCTTCATATGATGAGCAGGCGAGTGCATATATTATTGAAAAGGGCAGATATGAATTCTTTGTCGGCAAGAATGTTCGAGACTGCAAATCCGTATACGCATTTGAACAGGAGAACGATGAGGTTTTCTCCCGTTGTATACAGGCGGCGGCACCGATTGAAAAATTTGATGCAATAAAGGCGGAGGAGAAAGACGGAAAAAGGGTCGTAGGATCAAGAACGGTAAGACCTCGTGAATACAGCCTGAAAGACCGTATTCTTGAAAATCTTCCGAAAGCCGTCGATCGGACGGGAAATGTCGGAATAAAACTCAGTGACGTTAAAAGCGGAAGATTTACTGTGGAGGAATTCGTAGCACAGCTTGATAACGATGAGCTTGAAGCGATATCAAGGGGCGACTATGTTATGAACAGCCCGCTCGGTACGGAGGGAAATGCGGCGGTTTACGGCGGTGTGCTTGAGTCGCTCAGACACAAGGGAGTTGAACCTGTTACAACGACAGACGGTCCCTCGGGAATAAGATTAAAGACGAGCTGTTCGCTTATGCCGATCGGCACACTGTTTGCCTGTTCGTTTGATACGCAGCTTGTGCAGGAGGTCTATTCCGCCATTGCCAAGGAGATGAAAGACAGAGGATCGGATGTTCTTCTTGCCCCCGGAATGAATATTCACCGCAACCCGCTTTGCGGCAGAAATTTTGAATATTACAGCGAGGATCCTTACCTCACGGGCAAGATTGCGGCTGCGGCGGTTATGGGAATACAGTCACAGGGCGGATCGGCGTGTCCGAAACATTTTGCCTGCAACAATCAGGAGAGGCGCCGTAATATGAATGATTCACGTCTTTCCGAGCGTGCGCTGAGAGAAATATATCTCAGGGGCTTTGAAATCTGTATTAAAGAGGCAAAACCGAAAAATATAATGACCTCGTACAATCGGATCAATTCCGTATACGGTCACTATAACTACGACCTGTGCACAACGATTCTGCGCGGCGAATGGGGCTATGAGGGAAACGTTATGACCGACTGGTGGATGAAGAGTGA
>USJJ01000036.1 GCA_900554995.1 uncultured Ruminococcus sp.
GTTTCCGATGAGGTGAAGCGTCTTTCGAGACTTGTAACCGGTATGCTGAATATGTCGAAGCTTGAGGCGGGCGAAATGCAGATAAATATGAAGCAGTTCGATATCAGTGCGGATATCTTCAAAACCCTGCTTTCGTTTGAGAGAAAGATTAACGATAAGAGCATCGAGATTGTCGGACTTGACAAGATGGAGAGTATGACCGTAAGCGCCGATGAGGATATGATGATGCAGGTAATCTATAATCTTATTGACAATGCCGTCAAGTTCACTCCGCAGAACGGCTACATCGAGTTCAAAACCTACCGTGATAAGGAAAAGCTTTTTGTCAGCATCAAAAACAGCGGCGCAGGTATCGAGCGTGAGGAAGCGGACAAAATATTTGAGAGATTTTATAAGATCGACAAGTCAAGAAGCTATGACATCAAGGGTGCCGGTCTCGGACTTTATCTTGTGAAGAGCATTATCGAGCTACACGGCGGTCAGATCGTCTGCGACAGCAAGGTAAACGAGTATACGGAATTTGTATTCTGGCTTCCAAACGTTTAATTTTTGTTTACAATTTATAAAAACCGTCTTAAAAAGCGGGGTTTATACTGTAAGCAACATAAGAAAACACCGATCGGTTAAGCAAAAAAATCAGTGATCGGATGTTTAATCCGTAACAGGAGGAATATTTTATGAGTGACGAAAACAGATATTATGGGACACAGGAAAATCCTGAATCTGCCGAAAACAGCTCGGCGGAAAACACGCAGAGCGAACCCGAAAAGGTATACGGCGAGCCGGTAGACAACGGCAATCGGTCGGAATACGGTAATTATAACGATTTCAGCAGATACAACGACAGCGTTGACGGTTCACAGAAAGAGTCACCGTACAGCCCTTACAATTCACAACCCTATGAGGAAAGCAAAACGAACAATACTCAGCAGGCGAACGATTATTACAGTCAGCAGTACGCAAAGACAATGAACGAGGTTCCCGCAAAGAAAAAAAGCAAGGGCTTCAAGGGTTTTGTGATTGCACTTGTTGCGGTCGTTGTATGCGTTGCAATTGTTCTCGGCGTTTATCCGCTGGTTAAAAAGAGCAGTAGCAAGACAACCGAAACCGGAGATTCAACACAGCTTACGCTCAGCGAAACACCGACGGCTAAGAACACCTCTAATGTACCATCAAGTGAGGACATTGCCGCAAAGGCGGAGAAATTCAACGTCGGCATCAAGCTCTACGGTCAGTCGCAGTCGATCTTCTCGTCGTCATCGAAAAATTCTCTTGTCGGCGAGGGCTCGGGTATCATAATGGGCGAGGACAGCTCAAAAAAATATACCTATATTGTTACCTGCGCACACGTTATCAGCGAGGTTAAAACCTCGGGCTACACAATGACCGTTACCGATTACGAGGGCAACAATTACGACGGTATTCTCGTCGGCTACGACTCAAAGACTGATGTCGGAGTTATCAAAATTCAGAAAACCGGTCTTACCGCCGCAGAGTTCGGCAATTCAACAACTCTGAAAAAAGGCCAGACAGTTTATGCTATCGGTAATCCCGGCGGCTCCGAATTCTTCGGTTCGTTTACAAAAGGTATGGTTTCAGCAATTGACAGACCGATCAGCAGTGAGAGCGGATATGAAATGAAATGTATTCAGCACACAACTCCGATCAATTCGGGTAACTCGGGCGGAGCGCTGATGAACGAATTCGGTCAGGTTATCGGCATCAACTCTTCAAAGATTGTCAGCACCGGCTACGAGGGAATGGCATTCGCAATTCCGATCTCGGACGCCAAGGAAATAATCGACGATATTATAGCAAACGGTTATGTCACAGACAGACCGAAGCTCGGCATCTCATATGCGGCGGCTGAAAAATATCAGCAGTACGCAATGGTAGTTAAGCTCAAGGATCTCCCGAGCGGCTCTCTTGTAATCGCATCAATCAACAGCGACAGCTCCCTTGCAAACAGCAAGGTAAAGGTCGGTGACCTTATCATCGGCGTCAACGGTGAAAAGCTCGATACTGCAGATGTTCTCCTTGACAAGATCGAGAACGGCAAGGTCGGCGACAAGCTGAAGCTCGAGATTTGCAGGATCAATTCGGATTACTCGGTCGACACGTTTACGGTTGAAGCAACCCTCGTTGAGGACACGGGCACATCGAGCGAAACCGAAACAACAACTCAGAATCAGCAGCAGAATGACTACGATTGGGGTCAGTTCTTCGGCAGCGGATATTAATAAAATCAAACAGCAAATTACGGAGGAGTTCGGGTTTTACCGGGCTCCTTGCCTTTGGTTAAAATGACAACAGATTTCCAAAATATAGTGTTTGAAAGCCTCTTTGACACGGTTGTTATCAATATTTGGTGATTTTTCACAAGGGGTAATGATGGTAAAAATTAGTTTTACTTCGTCATTTTTTATAAAATAATTTTCTTATCAACCTCATTTTGAAAAGATTTTTCAAAAAATATGCTCAAAAGGGTTGAAAAAATCTTCTGAATTGTGTAAAATGTATATGTTTAGATTGGCATTTTGTATAAACCTGCCTAAAATGATCCTGTCGGTCATTTAAAAGTGCTAATGATGAAGTGAAAAACAAGCGTGAGGAGAGATAATATGTCAAACAGACTTTTTCAGGGCGTTATCCATCAGATGAGGAGCGCAATCGACAGAACCATAGGAATTATTGATGAAACCGGTACGATTATTTCATGCAGTGAGCTGGGAAGAATCGGTGAGGTTGTGCCCACGGCTGCGGCAAGTGCATTTATGGACACAGAGGCTTGCGTTGTTGACGGCTGTACTTACAAGACCTTCGGCAACCAGATTCACCCGGAGTATGCCGTTTTTGTTGACGGCGACGACGAGCTTGCCGAGAAGTACACCAACATAAGCGCAGTTGCGCTGAGTAATCTCAAGCAGTATTTTGATGAGAAATATGACAGAAACAATTTCATAAAGAATGTTATTCTCGACAACATTCTTCCCGGAGACATCTATCTAAAGGCCCGTGAGCTCCGTTTCAATAACGACGCAACACGTGCGGTTCTTCTTATCAGAATCCCGAACCAGACCGATGTTTCCGCATATGATATCGTCCAGAATCTTTTTCCGGACAAGTCCAAGGACTTCGTTGTAAGCATCAACGAGACCGATATTGCGCTTGTTAAGGAAGTTAAGAGCAACATAGAGTCAAAGGATCTTGAAAAGCTTGCACGTTCAATTGCCGATTCGCTTTCAACCGAGCTTTACGTTCATTCGGTAATCGGCATCGGAACAACCGTTGCGGGCATCAAGGAGCTTGCACGTTCATTCAAGGAGGCTCAGATCTCTCTTGAAGTCGGCAAGGTATTTGACAATGAAAAGACCATCGTAAGCTATGACAGCCTCGGTATTGCAAGACTTATTTATCAGCTCCCGACAACTCTTTGCGAGCTGTTCCTGCACGAGGTGTTCAAGCGCGGATCAATTGAAAGCCTTGATCAGGAGACTCTCTTCACAATTCAGAAGTTCTTTGAGAACAACCTCAACGTCAGCGAGACGTCAAGAAAGCTGTTCGTTCACAGAAATACGCTTGTTTACCGTCTTGAAAAGATCAAGAAGATTACAGGTCTTGACCTCAGAGAGTTTGACGACGCTATCGTATTCAAAGTCGCTCTTATGGTAAAGAGATATCTTGATGCCAATCCGATCAAATACTGATTTGCAACTTTAAGGAAAGATAACAATGATTGATTTCAAAAACGTATCCAAGGTATACGATAACGGAACCAAGGCTCTGCAAAACGTCAATATCCATATTGACAAGGGCGAGTTCGTTTTCGTTGTCGGAGCTTCGGGAGCAGGAAAAAGTACGTTCCTCAAGCTGATTATGCGTGAGGAAGTGCCGTCGTCGGGAACGATTGTGATTAAAGGCTATAATCTCAACGAGATGAAGAAAAAGCAGATCCCGTACTTTCGCAGAAATATGGGAATCGTTTTCCAGGATTTCAGACTTATTCCCACGATGACGGTTTATGATAATGTTGCGTTCGCAATGAGAGTTGTCGGCGCACGTGAAAAGGATATCAGAAAAAGAGTTCCTTACGTTATTAATATTGTCGGACTTTCCGCCAAGGCGAGAAATTATCCGAATGAGCTTTCGGGTGGCGAGCAGCAGAGAGTTGCGCTTGCCCGTGCGCTTGCAAACAATGCGGACATAATCATTGCCGATGAGCCGACGGGTAACGTCGATCCTCAGATGTCGCTTGAAATTGTTGAGCTTCTGACAAGGCTTAATGAGGCAGGCACAACGGTTATTATGGTTACTCATGCTCACGATCTTGTCAAGATGTTTGACAAGCGTGTTATCACCCTCAAGGGTGGCGAGGTCGTTGCCGACGGTATGATCGAAAACGGCGAGCTCCCCGAGCAGTCTGCAGCTCACCTCAATCTTGAAAAGCAGACTATGGAGGAAAAATATTCCACAAAGGAAGAGCCTCAGGAAAGAAACAAGGAGAAAGAAGAAAAGGTTGACGAAAAGTTCCTTGACGCTATAATCAGCGACACGGATTCTTACCGCATTTACATTGAACAGGATTCGGAAAAGGACGGTGAGGATCAATGAAGAAAAGAGGACGTTTGGGTTACCTCACCAAAGAGGGATTCAGAAATATAAGAGTTAACCATCTTATGTCAATTGCTTCAATCGCCGTGCTGATGTCCTGTCTTGTTATGATGGGCGCCGCATTTATGGTTATCGTTAACGTAAACAACGTTATGAGCGAGATTGAAAGCCAGAATGTTGTTATGGTTTACCTCAAGGATGAGGTGAAGGGTGAGGGTATCACGGAAATGCGTGAAAAGATTACCCTCATGCAGAATGTTAAAAAATGTGAGTTCGTTGATAAGGACACGGCTTTCAAGCAGCAGCTTGACGAGCTCGGCACGGACGCAACCTATTTTGACGGAGTTGACAATCCGCTCCCCGATCTTTTCAAGGTCTCGATAAGCGATATGACAAAATTTGATCAAACCGTTTCCGAGCTGCAAAAAATTGACGGAGTTGATTCGGTTCGTGATAACAGAGATATCGCTCAGACTCTTGTAAGAATCAGACGTGCGATTTTCTATGTAAGTATCGGCGTCATTGCCGTTCTGCTTCTCATCTCTCTGTTTATCATCGCAAATACGGTTCGTATCACGATGTACAGCAGGAGACTTGAGATCAATATTATGAAGTCGGTAGGTGCGACAAACTGGTTCATACGCTGGCCGTTTATGGTCGAGGGTATGGTTCTCGGTGCGATATCGGGTATACTTTCCCTTGCGATCGTTTGGGGCGTGTACAGGCTTATTCAGCCGTCGGTATCGTCAATGCTTGCAATGGTAAGCAGGAGCTTTACCATCGTGCCGTTCCTTGATTACATTGTTTATCTTCTTGTCGCATTCCTTGCGATAGGAATCGTTTCCGGAGGTATCGGAAGTCTTATTTCAATTCAGAAGTACCTCAAGGAGCGTGGAGGAGTTGTTTATGAAGAAGCTGAATAAAATAATTTCACTGCTTATGTGTTCGGCTTTTGTGTTTGTTTCCTGCGCTTTGTATGCGCCGAAAGCCGAGGCGAAAACACTTTCGTCACTCAGGGACGAGTATTCGGACATTGAGGACAAGGTTGCCGAGAGTGAGCAGAGAGTTAAGGAGCTTGAAAGTCAGAAAGCGGATCAGACAAAGATTGTTTCCGCACTGAACATACAGCTCCAGAAGCTCAATCAGGAGCGTGAAAACATCACGGCTCAGAAAAATCTTATAAGTGACGATATCAGCGAAACGGAATCGAAAATTTCCGCACTCAACAAGGAAATTGCAGATCTCGACGCTAAGATTGCAGAAAAAGATAAGGAAATTGACGATACGGTCAAGCTGTTCTGCGACAGAATGAGAGCCAACTATATGGCAGGAGAGACATCGGTTCTGGAGATTTTCACATCCTCATCCGATATGTCGAGCTTTCTTAACCGTCTTGAAATGTTCCGACGTGTAACGGAAAACGATCAGGACCTCGTTAACAAGCTCAACAAAGAGATCGCCGAGATTGAAAAAATGCAAAAGGAGCTTGAAGCGAAGAAGGCTTCCTTGCAGAAAGAAAAGGCTGAGCTTGAGACAAAGAAAGCCGATCTCCAGGCAACGGAGGACAACCTGACGAGAAACCAGGATGTTATAAAGGCTAAGACCGAGGAGGTCGAGGCAAAGCTGAGCGCATTGAACGCACAGACAAAGGAGATCAAGGTCTCTATAAGTGAGTATAACGCCGAAATGAACCGTCTTGATGAGGAGATCAAGGAAGCTATCAGAAAAGCCAATCAATCGTCTTCCGGCGGTTCTCATAGCGGCGGATCATCGAGCGGCGGATCAAACGCCGGGAATATGAATTCAAACGTCAGTGCATCGGGCTGGGCATGGCCCTTGCCTTACGACGGAGTTTACCTCACCTCGTATTACGGATACCGTTATCATCCGCTTGACGGAGATTGGAGATACCACAGTGGTATTGATATTTCAATGAGCGGAGCGTACGGTAAAAATATTATTGCAACAAGAGCCGGAACGGTCATCCTTTCTTCCCTTGAAAGCGAGAGCGGAACAGGCTACGGCAATTATATTATCATTGACCACGGCGACGGCTACACATCGCTTTACGGTCATTGCAGCGACCTGCTTGTTTCAACAGGACAGCGTGTTTCAAGAGGACAGATCATCGCCAGAGTCGGAAGCACCGGTTGGTCAACCGGACCTCATCTTCATTTTGAAGTAAGATACAACGGCGAAACCGTCGATCCTATGGACTACGTAAACCTGCCGTAAGTAATAATAACAAATAAAATAACCCATCGGTTTTGATTAAAACCGATGGGTTTTGCCGTTTCTGAGAGATTCGAGAGCCCTCAAATATTCTTGCCTTCAAAAACTATTTCTGCAATTTCTGTACAGCGTGAGACGATGTAGTCCGCTTTGTATTCTTCAAATTCCTCACGGGTGCCGTAGCCGAAGAGGACTGCAGCGCAGGGAATACCGATCTTATGCGCTCCGACGATATCAAATTTTCTGTCGCCGACCATAAGAATCCTCGATTTGTCGGCTACACCGACCTTTTCAATAGCCGAACCGACAATGGCTGCCTTGTCGGAATCCTTGTAATTCATATCCGCTCCGACAATGCAGTCGATATATTTATGCAATTCGCTTGAATTGATGATTTTTTCAAGCTCCGCCTGCGGCTTCGAGCTTGCAACGGCGGTTTTGATTCCGCTTTTTTGCAGCCTTTGTAAGAGCTCAATCATACCGTCGTAAATACGGTATTCATATATTCCGTCGGATTTATATTTTTCACGGAAACAGTCCACAAGAGCCTGCACCTCATCGTCCGATAACTGCGGATACAACGAATGATAGCTTGTAACCATCGGAGGACCTATAAATTTGCGGATTTCCGCATCGCTCGGCTGCTCAAGGCCATAAGTGGCAATTGCGTGACGGACACCAAGAAAAACTCCCTTGCCCGTGTCGGCAACCGTGCCGTCAAAATCAAAAAGAACTGCGTCAAATTTCGACATAATCATACCTCCGTTCATTCCCGAATATTTTAGCATAAATAATTATGATTTACAATACGGTAATTCTATGATATAATGTTCCCAGTTCATATTTGGAGTGATAAAAGATGGAAAATACAGAAAGAAAAGACCGTGTGCTGAGTATGATTCAGCCGACGTCCGTTCCGACACTCGGCAATTATCTTGGCGCACTTAAAAATTGGAAGCAGATGAGTGCAGATAACGACTGTATATTTGCCGTTGCCGATCTTCACGCTATTACGGTTCGCCAGGAGCCTGCAAGGCTGAGAAAGCAGTCGCTTGAAATGTACGCCCTGATGATCGCGCTCGGACTTGATCCCGAAAAGAATATTATTTTTGTTCAGTCCCACGTTCCTCAGCACAGTCAGCTCGGCTGGATTCTTAATTGCTACACCCAGTTCGGTGAGGCGGCAAGAATGACTCAGTTCAAGGATAAATCTGCGAAGCACGCCGATAACGTCAATGTCGGACTTTTCGCTTACCCGACGCTTATGGCTGCGGATATTCTTCTTTATCAGGCGGACTATGTTCCTGTCGGAGTGGATCAAAAACAGCATCTTGAGATCACACGTGACATTGCGGAGCGTTTCAACGGCACATATTCTCCGACGTTCACAATCCCGAAGCCGTATATCGGCAAGACGGGCGCAAAGGTTATGTCGCTTCAGGATCCGACGAAGAAGATGTCAAAGTCGGATACAAATCCCAAGGCGTCGGTCTATGTGCTTGACAAGCCCGATGATATTATGAAAAAGTTCAAGTCTGCCGTCACCGACTCCGAGGCGAGGGTTCACTATGCCGACGGTAAGGACGGAATCAACAACCTTATGGGAATCTATTCCTGCTGTACCGGAAAGAGCTTTGACGAAATCGAGGCTGAGTTCGACGGCAAGGGCTACGGCGATTTCAAGATGGCGGTTGCCGAAAGCGTAATTGCTGACGTAAAGCCGATTCAGGATAAGTTCGATGAGATTATGAAAGACAAGGCGTATATTGAAAGGTGTGCCAAGGAGGGTGCGGAAAAAGCGTCCTATATCGCCAACAAAACACTGACCAAGGTTATGAAAAAGGTCGGATTCTGGCAGGTTAAGTGAAGATAATAAAACGGAGCTGACGTATCAAGCGTCGGCTCCATTTTATTATCCCAATAATGACGAATATTTTTTACTCATCGCAAAGGAGAAAATTTCGTCCTCGGCGACGATGACGTGATCAACGAGGTTGATGTTGACGGCGGAAAAGAGCTTTGCGATTGTTTCGGTTGCGCCGATATCCGCCTGTGACGGAGATGCGAAGCCGTTCGGGTGATTGTGAGCGATGACTGCGTTGGTGACGTCGAACCTCAGCGCAAGCTCGATCAGACTTCTGTTGTCCGAAACGACAGTGGACGGAGTTCCGTCCGC